>DASUMF010000296.1:0-17004 GCA_036277835.1 Acidimicrobiia bacterium | reverse complement strand
CCGATGAACCGAGCGACAGAAACCGGTACGGTGCCGGACATGGACGAGACCGACCTCACCCGCCGCGTCGAGGCGCTCGAAGCCCGCTTGCTCGAGGTGGAAGACCGCGCCGCGATCCTCGACCTCATCGCCCGCTACGGCCCGGCGGTCGACACCTGCGACGGTGAAGCCGTGCGCGACCTGTTCGCGGAGGACGGCACGTACGAGCTCGAGGGCTGGTTCTTCACCCACGACACGATGGACCAGACCGTCACCACCGACCTGCACGAGCGGTACGTCGCGGTCGGCTCCGCGCACGTGATGAGCCTGCCGACCATCGACCTCCACGGCGACGAGGCCGTGGCGATCAACTACTCACGCGTGTTCATCGCGCAGGGCGACCAGTGGATCGTCGACCGCTGCGCGGCCAACCGCTGGGACCTCGCCCGCACGCCCGACGGCTGGAAGGTCAAGCGGCGCGTGAACCGGCTGTTGCAGGGCACACCCGCGTCGCACGAGCTGCTCGCGGGCCAGGTGCCACCGCCCGTGCGCTGACCGGCGCACCCGCGGCCCGGTGTCAGGGCTGCAGGTGCTCGACGAACCAGTCGCGCGCCGCGGTGCTCACGGTCGCGAACTGCTCGCCGTAGACGGCGTAGTGGGTGCCCGGCACGGTCACGAGGCGCTTCGGCTCACCCGCGAGCTCGTACGCGGCGAGCGCGTCCTCGGCCGGCGTCATGGTGTCGTCGAGGCACACCATCATGAGCAGCGGTGTGGGCGCCACCGACGCGATCGAGGCCACCGGCTCGTAGGCGTCGTAGAGCTCCCACGAGCGAACGGTGATCTCGTTGCGCCAGCGCTCGCGCTCGGCGATCGGACGCGCCGCCTGGTAGCGGACGCTCTCGCTGTCGGCGCCGAACGCAGGCACCAGTCGCGGTGCCTCGCCGCGTGCGACGCGCGCACGCTCGTCCTCCCACTCGCGTCGCATCGCCTCGTAACGGTCAGCACCGTGACGGCGCAGGAGGTTGCGGTGACCACTGATCGTCATCGCCTGCGACACGACGCATCGCACGCGATCATCCTCCGCGCCGACGACGATCACGTGACCGCCCGAGTAGCTCGTGCCCCAGATCCCGATGCGATCGGTGTCGACCTCCTCGCGCGCGCCGAGGAACGAGATCGCGTCGCGGTAGCCCTGCTGTTGCAGCGCGGGATCGAGCTCCTGGCGCGGCGAGCCGTCGCTGGCGCCGGTGTTGGCGTGGTCGTACAGCAGCACCGCGATGCCGGCGTCGGCCATCACGTCGTGGAAGGGATTCCCGAGAAACCCTTCCTTCACCCCGGCGAAGCCGCTCGACATCACGACGCCCGGTACCGGCGTCTCGACGGACGCGCCGTCGGGGAGCACCAACCAGCCGCGCAGCGTCGTGCCGACCGATTCGAACTCGACGTCGAGCCGGCGCAACGTGCCGCCTCCGTGGCTGAACGGCAGTCGTGTACCGGTCAACTGCTCGCGCCCGGCACCGGCCGGGACCACCCGAGGTAGTAGTCGGGCTCTGCGCACTCCTCCATGGCGTCGCCCATCGACAGCGGTGCGAAGGTGTCGATCATCACCGCGTACTCCTCGTGCACCGACTTCTGCAGCGACGCTTCGATGCCGCCGGGCGCGGGCCCGTGCGCGAACCCCGCGGGGTGGAACGTCATGGTGCCGGGGCGCACGTCGGGTCGGATCGTGTAGGCCCCCGACACGAAGAACATCACCTCGTCGCAGTCGACGGCCGAGTGCGCGTACGGCGCGGGGATGGCGGTCGGGTCGAAGTCGACCGGGCGGGGGCAGAACGAGCACACCACGAAGCCCGGCGCGCTGAACGTCTCGTTCACCGGCGGCGGCGCGTGGAAGCGCTTCACCAGCGGCTCGAAGTCGTAGATCGAGAACGCGTACGGGTACACGCACCCGTCCCACCCGATCACGTCGAACGGGTGGTGGCGGAACGTGTGGCGGGTCACGCCGTCGCGGTGGCGCACGAGCACGTCGGTGGGACCGTCGTCGTCGACGACCAGCGGCGCGTCGGGACCGCGGAAGTCTCGCTCGTGATAGGGCGCGGTCTCGAGCAGTTGCCCGCGCGGCGACAGGTAGCGGTTCGGCACGCGCACGTGCCCGCGCGACTCGATCACGAGCAGACGGAGCTCGAGGTCGTGCCCCGGCACCCACCGGTGCACGGTGCCCTTCGGGATCACGACGTAGTCACCGGTGCCCACGTCGAGCGCGCCGTACACGCTCTCCAGGACCGCCGCGCCCGACTCGACGAAGACCAGCTCGTCGCTGCACGCGTCGCGAAACAGCGGGCTCGGCCGGTTGCCCGTGGAGTACGAGATGCGGACGTCGTCGTTGGCGACCACCGTCCGGCGGCCGGTCACCGGATCGCCGGGCGCTTCGAGGTCGTGGAGCTGCATGCGACGCGGCAGCAGCGGCGAATGGGGTACGGCCGCGGACGTGAGCGCGGGGACGTCGACGGGGCACGCCTCGAGCAGCACGTTCGGCGTGTTCACGTGGTACAGCAACGACGAGTCGTGGAAGAAGCCCTCCTCGCCGATGAGCTCCTCGGCGTAGAGACGCCCGTGCTCGTCGCGGAACTGCGAGTGACGCTTCGGCGGCACCTGGCCCACGCGCCGGTAGTACGTCATGGGGCGATCACCGTCCGAGGTAGAAGTCGGGCACGAAGACCGGGTGCACCTCGATGCGCTCCCAGACCGATTGCGACACGAAGGGCTCGCTCTCGAGGTAGCGGTCGACGTCGTCGCGGCTCGGGTACTCGACGATCACGAGCGACCCCCTGATCCCCCCGTCGTCGTCGCGGATCCCGGCGCCGAGGACCACGTGGCCCTCCTCCCACAACCCCCGGATCGACTCCATGTGCGCGGCCCGAGCGGCATCGCGTCGCTCGACCCCCACCGTCCCCTCGTGGTCCCACGCCAGCACCATGTACTGCACGGGGTCACGATAACCTGCGGGAAGTCAACCTTGTTGAGCCACGGAGGTGGTTGCAGTGCCGCTCTTGCCCGACGTCCAAGTGGTGAGCGTCGACGACCACGTGATCGAGCACCCCAACGTCTGGCAGGACCGCCTCGCCGACAAGTACAAGGAGCTCGGCCCCAAGAACGTGCGCGACGACGAAGGTCGCGACATCTGGATGTACGAGGGTCGCCCGTACTACAACGGCGGGCTCAACGCCGTGGCGGGCAAGCCGCGCGAGCAGTACGGGCTCGACCCGACGCGCTACGACGAGATGCTGCCCGGTTGCTACGACCCGGCCGCGCGCGTCAAGGACATGGATGTCGACGGCATCCACGCGCAGCTGTGCTTCCCCACCTTCCCCGGCTTCGCCGGCAGCACGTTCTTCGCCGCGACCGACAAGGAGCTCGCGAGCGCGTGCGTGTCGGCCTACAACGACTGGATGATCGACGAGTGGTGCGGCGCGAACCCGGATCGCCAGATCCCGCTCGCGCTGGTGCCGTTCTGGGACATCGACGCCACCGTGCGTGAGGCCGCGCGCGTCGCGGAGAAGGGCGCGAAGGCGATCACGTTCACCGAAGCGCCGCACGCGCTCGGGCTGCCGTCGTTCCACACCGACCACTGGGACGGGCTGTTCGCGGTGTGCGAGGAGTCCGGCATGCCGCTGTGCCTGCACTTCGGCAGCGGCGGCGCGCCCACCGTCGCGCCGGAGGCGCCGTTCACCACGGCGATCGCGCTGTTCGGGCTCAACAGCCAGATGTGCACCGTCGATCTCGTCAACACCCGGATCTTCGAGCGGTTCCCCAACTTGAAGTTCGCGCTCTCCGAGGGCGGCATCGGCTGGATGCCCTACATCCTCGAGCGTTGCGACTACACGTGGGAGCGTCACCGCTACTACACGGGCATGGCCGACGCGCGGAAGCCGTCGGAGATCTTCCACACGAACCTCTTCGGCTGCTTCATCTCCGACGACTCGGGCCTCGCCAACGTCGACCGCATCGGCGTCGAGAACATCATGTTCGAGAGCGACTACCCGCACTCCGACTGCAACTGGCCGAACTCGCGCAAGATGCTCGCGGAGTCACTCGTGCACCTGCCCGACGACGTCTGCCAGGCGATCGCGGAAGACAACGCTCGTCGTGTCTTCAACTTCCCGCGTTCGTAGTCGGGTGGCGCCGATCGGCGCCGCCTGATCAACGCCGCAGCAACCGGCCCGGGCGCGCCCCGGTGTCGACGCCGTCGCGCCGGGTGATCTCACCAGCCACGATCGTCGCGTCATAGCCCGTCGCGCCCTGCAACATGCGGGTGCCACCAGCGGGGAGATCGGCGACCGGGACCGGCATCCCGAGCTGCAGGTTGGCGGTGTCGATCACGTTGAGGTCCGCGCGCAAGCCCACCGAGACACGACCGCGGTCGGTGAGCCCGTACAGGTCAGCCGGCTGCGAGGTGAGACGGCGCACCGCGTCGGCCAACTCGATGCGCGGCCCGCGCGTGCGGTCGCGCACCCAGTGCGTGAGCAGGTACGTCGGGATCGACGCGTCGCAGATCGTCATCGAGTGCGCGCCCCCGTCGTTGAGGCCGAGGATCGCGGCGGGATCCTGCAACTGCTCGTAGAGCGCGTCGTGATCACCGTCGGAGTAGTTGTACAGCGGGAGCAGCAGGAGCGCGCCGTCGGCGAGCAGCTCGTCGTAGGCGAGCTCCCAGGGGCTGATGCCCAGGCGCTCGGCGCGCGCACCCAGCGTCGCGTCGGGTGGCTGCTCGTAGTCGGGACGACCGACCATCGCGAAGCACTTCGCCAGCGTGCGACCCACGCGCTCGCCGTGGCGTTGCTCGAGGAAGTCGCGGTACTCGTCGTCCTCCGCGAGGATCGCGGCCTTCACCTCCGGTCGACGCAACTGCTCCAGCCGCTCGGGCACCGGGAGGTGCGCGACGGCGCGGTACGACGGGCGCGCCGAGAACGGATGGCGCACTGCCCACGTCCACAACACCCCGAACGGGCGGCCCGCGACCAAGGGGAGCACCGGCGCGCCGCGGCCGCGCCACGCGGCCGCCGCGGCGAGCTCGTCGCGCCAGCGCGTCGGTGCGTCGTCGCACTGCAACAGGATGAAGGTCGTGGTCAGCCCGGTCGCGTCGGCGAGTCGACCGATCCAGTCGAGCTCGTGCGCGGTGATCACCGGGTCGTCGGAGGGGGCGAGCCCGCTGCCGGCGACCTCGAAGTTGGCCCCGCCCGCCGCCGCCACCGCGCGCCCGAGGGCCTGCAGCTCGTCGTCGGCCGCGTAGGTGCCGGGAACCGGCGCACCGTTCACCGACTTGTGCCCGAGCGTGCGTGACGTGCTGAAGCCGAACGCGCCGGCTTCGATCGCAACGCGCACGATCGTCGACATCTGCTCGATGTCGTCGGGCGTCGACGGCCCGTCGCTGCGCTCCCCCATCACGTAGTTGCGCACCGGGCCGTGCGCGAGCTGCGTGCCGACATCCACCGACCACCGCCGCCCTTCGAGCAGGTCGAGGTACTCGGCGTAGCTCTCCCAGCCCCAGGTCATCCCCTCCCAGAGCGCGGCGCCCGGGATGTCCTCGACGCCCTCCATCAGCTCGATCAGCGCGCGGTGTCCGTCGGGACGCACCGGCGCGAACCCCACCCCGCAGTTCCCGGTGAGCAACGTGGTGACCCCGTGCGGCGTCGACGGCTCCAGCACCTCGTCCCACGTGGCCTGGCCGTCGTAGTGACTGTGCACGTCGACGAAACCCGGCGTCACCACCCGACCCGTCGCGTCGACGACGACGTGTGCTTCGGCGTCGAGCGACGGCTCGAGCGCCGCGATCACTCCGTCGCGCACCCCCACGTCGAGGCGCCGCGCTGCGGCACCCGTGCCGTCGAGCACGTCGCCGCCCCGCACGATCAGGTCGAACACGTCGTGCTCCTCATCTCCCGTTTCCCGACCGGACGGTCACGATGAGCGCCGGAGCAACCGACCCGGTCGCGCGCCGGTGTCGATGCCGCACCGGCGGGTGATCTCTCCCGCCACGATTGTGGCGTCGTAGCCTTGCGCGTCCTGCAGGATGCGGGTGCCGCCTGCCGGCAGGTCGGCGACCGGCACCGGCATCCCGAGCTGCAGGTTGGTGGTGTCGATCACGTTGAGGTCGGCGCGCCGGCCCACCTCGATGCGACCGCGGTCGGTGAGCCCGTAGAGGTCGGCGGGTTGCGACGTGAGGCGCCGTACCGCGTCGGCCAGCTCGATGCGCGGGCCACGGGTCCGGTCACGCACCCAGTGCGTGAGCAGGTACGTCGGGATCGACGCGTCGCAGATCGTCATCGAGTGCGCGCCACCGTCGTTCAGCGCGAGCACCGCGCCCGGGTCCTGGAACTGCTCGTAGAGCACCGCGTGATCGCCGTCGGTGTAGTTGTAGAGCGGGAGGAGGAGGACGGCGCCGTCGGTGAGCAGGTCGTCGTACGCGACCTCCCACATCGTCGTGCCGCGCTGCTCGGCGCGCGCGCCGATGCTGGCGTCGGGTGGTTGCTCGTAGTCGGGGTGCCCGACCATCGCGAAGCACTTCGCCAACGTGCGGCCCACGCGCTCGCCGTGGCGTGCTTCCAGGAAATCGACGTACTCGTCGTCTTCGGCGAGGATCGCCGCCTTCACCTCGGGACGCCGCAGCTGCTCCAGCCGCTCGGGCAACGGCAGGTGCGCCAGCGCCCGGTACGACGGGCGGGCCGAGAACGGGTGACGCACGGCCCACGTCCACAACACGCCGGCCGAGCGGCCGGCGACGAGCGGGACGACCCGTGCGCCGCGGGCGCGCCACGCCGCCGCCTCGGCGAGCTCGTCGCGCCACCGGGTCGGCGCGTCGTCGCACTGCAACAGGATGAACGTCGCGGTCAGGCCCGTCGCGTCGGCAAGACGACCCATCCACTCGATCTCGCGCGCGGTCACGTCGGGGTCGTCGACCGGCGCGATCCCGCTGCCGGCGGCCTCGAACACGCGACCGCCGCCGGCCGCGACCGCGCGACCCAACGCGAACAGCTCGTCGTCCTGCGCGTAGGTGCCGGGGACGGTGTCGCCGGTCACCGAACGGTGGGCGAGCGTGCGCGAGGTGGTGAAGCCGAACGCGCCCACCTCGATGCCCTCCTGCACGAGCCGCGCCATGTGCTCCACGTCGTCGGGCGTCGCGCCGTCGCCCGCGCGCTCACCCATCACGTAGCTGCGCACCGCGCCGTGCGGGAGCTGGGTGCCGACGTCGACCGACCAGCGACGCCCTTCGAGCAGGTCGAGGTACTCGGGGTAGGTCTCCCAACCCCACGTCATCCCTTCCCAGAGCGCGGCACCAGGGATGTCCTCGACGCCTTCCATGAGCTCGATCAGCTCGCGATGGCCGTCGGGGCGCACCGGCGCGAACCCCACCCCGCAGTTCCCGGTGAGCAACGTCGTGACTCCGTGCGGCGTCGACGGCTCGAGCACCTCGTCCCAGGTAATCTGGCCGTCGTAGTGGGTGTGCACGTCGACGAAGCCAGGCGTGACCACGCGACCTGTCGCGTCGAGCACCACCGCCGCGTCGGCGTCGAGCGACGGCTCGACTGCCGCGATCAGGCCGTCACGCACCCCGACATCGAGACGGCGCGCCGCGGCACCCGTGCCGTCGAGCACCTCGCCACCGCGCACGATCAGCTCGAACGTGGTGTCGCTCACCTGGCGTGCTCCAGGGTCATGCCCCCACGCTACGACGACGCGCCGGCGAGGTCGGAGCGGAACGCGGTGTCGATCGCGCCGACGTCGACCGGGTCGGCGGGTCGGCTGAAGCCCCCGCGCTTGTGGAAGTGCTCGACCAGGCGGTCCTCCACCGCGTGCTCACCGAGCACGTCGCTCACCTCGGGGCCGATCCGCGCCGCGATGGCGGCGAGGTGCTCGCGGTCGAGGCCGTAGAAGTCGATCGCGTTCTCACCCAGGATCATCCGGGCCTCGTCTTCCGGCACCCCGGCGAACGCGGCCTGGATCCACTCCCGGGTGTTCGGCCACGTTCCCTCGTGGTGCGGGTAGTCGATGCCGAAGATCATCTGGCGCAACCCGATCTCGTGGCGCATCTCCACCTCGGCGCGATGCGTCGACGACGGCGACACCGCGCAGTGACGCGCGTAGTACTCGCTCGGCGCCATCGCGAGCGGCGCGTCAGTCGACTCGGCGAGGTGATCGAGCGCGGCGAGCGTCGCGGGGACCCAGTCGGCGCGGATCTCGGTCATCGCCAGCTTCAACGCCGGGTGACGGTCGAACGCACCGCCGAGCATCAGCTGCCACATCACCTGGCGCGGCCCGAGATCGAGGCGCAGCGGCGAGTTGTCGGCGCTCGACAGCTCCTCCTGGAACATCATCGTGCCGATGCTCTCGACCTTCTCGCGATCGAGCTCGCCGCCCATCGACTCCGTGCCGAACTTGTCCATCACCATGTCGAAGAACGCGTAGACCATGCCCTGGGGCTGACCCCATCCCGCGTGCACGGAGAGCACGAGCCCGAGGTCGGCGCACGCGGCCCAGAACGGCTCGTAGTACGCGTCGTACAGCGGCGGCAACGCGGGATCGTGCACGATGCCGGGAACGCCGATCGAGCGGAACCCGTTGGCCGCGAGCCACGTGAGCTCGCCGATCGATGCGTCCATGTCGAGGGTCGGGCCCGGCTCGGCCACGCCGACGAGCCGGCCGTCGGCTGCGGCCATGAAGTCGGCGAGCCAGCGGTGGTACGCGCGCACACCGGCCCACTGCAGCTCGGGCGAGTGCTGCCGGTTGGCGACGCCGTACCACGGCGGGGGCGCGACCTGCGTGCCCGAGTGGAGGAGCTCGCACGCGCACCCCTCCGCGTCCATCTCCGCGAGCCGGATGTCGATGTCGTAGGAGCCCGCTTCGCCGCCCTTCGCCATCGCGCCGCGATCGTCGAACGTCGCCATTGCCTCGGGCGTGGGGTGCGCCGGTCCGGCGATGCGCTCCGCGTACTCCTGCTCTTCGGCGAGCAGCTCGTCGAGCGCGCCGTGGTACTTCGACTCGAGGTACGGGCGGTACGTCTCGAGCGGCGCGGCCGCGTGCCCGTCGCCGGACACCAGGATCAATCGGTCCATGGTCGTGAGTCTCCCGAGGTTGCGAACGAGGAACGGTACCGAGCACTGCTCACCGCGACAAGAGAACCACGCCGGCGAGCTCGGGGTCAACATCGTTGACAGACCGGGTGCCGGGGCCATAGGTTCCGGGCGGATCACGTCCAGGAACGAACACGGGAGAGCTGCACCGATGAGCGACGCGAACGCACCGATCGAGACCGCCTCGTACCGGGTGACCGACCAGTTCTTCGGGGCGCCCTACATCGACCGCGACGAGTGGCGCGAGGCTCCGTACCCGCATCGCAGCATCCATGGCGGCTTCGCCGACTGCGACACGCGCTTCACCTTCTCCTTCCCGAAGGACGAGGAGTGGCAGGGCCGCATGTACCAGCCACTCGAAGGCGCGCACGCCGGGCACGAGGAGTCGTTCACCGGGCCGATGGGTGACCTCATCGGCGGCCTCGCGCTCACGGCACGACTCGGCGGCTACATGGTCGAGTCGAACATGGGCCACATCGGCGACGACATCGACCCGAAGGGTGGCGACGACCCGACGATCTACGGGTGGCGCGCCGCGGCCGAGAGCGCGCGCTTCTCGAAGCACGTCGCCGAGCAGGTGTACGGCAGCCGCCCGCACCACTCCTACGTGTGGGGCGGCAGCGGCGGTGGGCGTCGCTCACCCCTGTGTCTCGAGAACGGTCCCGACGTGTGGGACGGCGCGTTGCCGTTCATGGGAGGCGGCGACGTCCGGCCCTTCCCCGCGACCGAGCGCATCGAAGGCGCGCAGGTGATGAGCTTCGCGTCGATGTTCAACGTGCAACGGCTCCTGCGCCACAAGTCGCAGCCCGTGATCGACGCCATGCAACCCGGCGGAAGCGGCGACCCGTTCGCGGGGTTGAACGCGCACGAGCGGGAAGAGCTCGCGTCGCTGTACCGCCAGGGCTTCCCGTTCGGCGACGAGTTCATGATCTTCAACCCGATGGGTCAGATCTGGTTGTGGACCTCGATCGCCGACCTGCTCGTCGAGCAGGACCCCGACTACTTCACCAACTTCTGGACCAAGCCGGGCTACGTCGGCCACGACCTGCCGGAGGCGGTCGCGGGTGACCTCATCGACACGATGGCGACGGTCAGCCGCGTGGTCACCGTCAACGAGCTGCTCACCGACCCCGCGTTCGCGGGCGACGAGTACATCATGCTGCGCACGATGGGCGCGATCATGGGTGGCCCCGACGGCGGCGACATGGACTTCGCCATCGAGGTGAAGGGCCTGCCCGACGCCTACCTCCTGGGTGCGGGGATGCGCCTGGAGAGCGGCGAGGCGAAGGGCCGTCAGCTCTACAGCATGGGCCAGGCCGGCGACCTCTTCATGTGCGACGGTCACGGCGAAGCGAACATCGAGCGGTTCAACGGGGTGCGGGCGGGCGACGACATCTACATCGAGAACCGCAAGTTCCTCGCGTTCTGCTACTTCGGCCGCCACCACATCATGGGCGACGCGCAATTCGACGGCCTGCGGGTCGGCGGTCGACCCGTCTACCAGCAGCACCCCGTGCCGTTGATGTCGCCGCTCATGGGCGTCTCGTACACCGGTCACTACGAGGGCAAGCTGCTGTGGATCCACCACACCCACGACAGCTCGCTCTGGCCGTCGCAGGGGATCATCTACGAGGGCGCGGTCAAGGCGTGCCAGGGCGAGGACGCGGCCGCCGAGAAGTTCCGGTTGCAGTGGAGCGAGAACGCGGAGCACATCGGCTCGTCGATGCTCCCGTCGTCACCGCTGCGCGCCACCAGCACCTGGCTCATCGACTACAACCCGATCATCGAGCAAGGACTGGTCGACCTCACCCGTTGGGTCGAGGACGGCGTCGCACCCGCGAGCACCACGTACGAGTACGTCGACGGCCAGGTGGTGCTCCCCGCGTCCGCCGCCGAGCGCGGAGGCGTGCAGCCGGTCGTGTCGGCCGCGGCGAACGGCGGCGCACGGGCCGAGATCCGCAGCGGCGAACCGGTCGAGCTCACGGTGGAGGCCGAGGCGCCGCCTGCCGGCGGCACGATCATCGCGGTCGAGTGGGACTTCGACGGATCGGGCCAGTTCCCGTTCCGTCACGACGTCGACGGCACCGACACCGCGGTGGCCCTCTCCACGACGCACACCTACGACCAGCCGGGCACCTACTTCGCGACCGCGCGCGTGTTCTCGCACCGTGACGGCGACGTGAACGCCGTGCACCGTCGGCTCGAGAACCTCGCGTCGGCGCGGATCGTGGTGTCGTGAGCCGGGGTTAGAGGTTGTAGATGCGCGCCGCGTTGCCGCCGATGATCTTGCGCATCACGTCCTGGTCCATCGTGTCGAAGTGGTCGTGGATCACCTGCTGCGACTCCGGCCACGTGCAGTCGGGGTGCGGGTAGTCGGTGGCCCACATCACGTTGTCGACCCCGAGCTCGTCGAGCAGCTTCATCCCCACGGCGTCCTCTTCGAACGTCGCGGCCATGTTGGTGTACCAGTACTCGCTCGGCAGCTTCGGCAGCGTCATGCCACGCTTCTCCCAGCCGTGACGGGTCTTCATGGTGTCGAGACGCTGCAGGTAGTACGGGATCCAGCCGAGCCCGGCCTCGACCAGCACGACGCGGAGGCGGGGATGACGGTCGAAGATCC
Source organism: Acidimicrobiia bacterium (assembly GCA_036277835.1). GTDB lineage: Bacteria > Actinomycetota > Acidimicrobiia > IMCC26256 > DASPTH01 > DASUMF01. The sequence goes on along the minus strand of DASUMF010000296.1, from coordinate 5,280 downwards.
CGGTGAGCACCCAGCCCCCGAGCAGCTCCGACATGTTGATCGGCGGCAGTGACTGCATGATCGCCCGCACCGGTGTCGGGTCCCACTTGCCGACCTCGTTCGACTGGCGCACGTTCACGTGCTGGCTGATCGCGAGCCCGAGGTCCTCGAGGGTCGAGAACAGCGGGTCGTACACCTCGTCCCAGTACGGCGCGAGCGAGAAGTCGGTCGGGTAGGCGGGCAGCATCACCGCGCGCCCGCCCTCGCCCGCGATCCGGTTGACCTCCTTGATGGAGAAGTCGAGGTCGTGCAGCGCGATCGGGTACACCGGCACCAGGCGGTCGGGGTTCACCGACGCGACGTCGATCGCGGCCGACGTGAACGCGTGGAAGCCCGCGCTGCACGCGTCGTCGTCGAGCTCGTAGAACATGTCGACGTCGCCGAAGTTGAGGTAGAGCACCTCGGCGTCGACCTGGTCGGTGTCCATGTCCTCGAGCCGGGCGTGCGCCTCCGAGCCCCCGGGCCGACCCTCGGCCGGGTAGGCCTGGCCGGTCAGCTTCGGCACCGCCGGCGCCTGCGTCGAGCCCGCGGGCTTGTTCCTGAGCGCGGGTTGCGCGGCACCGTCGCCGAGCATCTTCATCATCCTCTCCATCAAGCCGGTGCGCATCGCCACCGCGGCTTCGCGGTGCTTCTCCGGCAGGTGCTCGAGCACGCGCTCGAACGGGATCTCGAAGTGCGAGTCGGCGGAGATGATTCGTTCGGCCATGAGACGCTCCTTGAAGCTTCTTGGGGTCAGGTGACGACGACCCGCGCGGACGCGAGGTTGGGGATGCGGCGGTGCTCGGCGTTCACGTCACCCTCACGATGCGATTCGACCATCGCGGTGGCGAAGTACGTGCCGGGCGTGTCGAAGGTGTGCGTGGTTGCGAGCTCGACGATGGCGCTCGAGCCGTCGACCTCCGCGTGCGTGAAGGGGTACGTGCCGGATCCGTCGAAGTCCCAGCGCACCGCGATGATCGTGCCCGAGCCCTCGGGCACCTCGGCGTGCACCTCGAGGTCGACGGTGTCACCCGCCTTCACCTCGGCGCGGGACGAGCCGTTGGCACGGACCGCGACCACGGGCTGGATCCCGCCGCGCTCGGCTGCGGTGGGCGGAAGCGTGACCTTGCCGTCCTTGTAGTCGAACGCGGTCTCGGTGAGGTCGACACCGTCCTCGACCCACGCCGCGAGGTCGGCGAGGCACTGCTCGAGCACGGGCGAGTAGTCGATCAGCCAGGTGTTGTTCTTGCGGTTGGGCGGCGACGCAGCCATACCCGGCCCGACGTGCTCGGCGTTCTCCGACCACCGGAGCCGGAAGTGCTCGTGCGCGCCCTCCGGCCCACGCTCGCGCTCGACGTTGTTCTTCATGCCGATGCCCTGCGACGGCCACAGCGACGCGTCGTGCGTGTGGTGGATCCACAGCATCTTGCCGTCGAAGCGGCCGGTGTGGAGCGTGCCCATGAACGGCGACGACTCCGGGAGGTCGTATTGCGGATACATCGCCACACCGTCGACGCGGAGGCAGTCGTACTCGGCGAACGGCAGGATGTGGTGTCGGTAGAAGTAGCAGAACGCGAGGAACGCGTGGTTGTCGACGTGCACCTCGTCGCCCGCTTGGACGCCGTCGAAGCGGAGGTTGCTCGCTTCGCCCTCACCGTCGCACATGAGGATGTTGCCGGCGCCTGCGATGGCGTACAGCTCCCGTCCCGCCGCGGCGCCGCTCGTCATCCGCACGCCGGTGCCGAGCACGTAGCCGTCGGGCACGTCGTCGAGCTCGAGCGCGAACGGGATCTCCCACAGGTTGTGCATGCCGGAGAAGAGCGCGGCCATGCCCCGGAGCTGCGCGTACTCCGGCGCGCGGAACCGCGGGTCCTCCATGATGTCCTTGGCGAACAGCGGACGCTTCACCGTGGTCTTCAGGTCGATGAGGTCGCGGCGCACGAACTCGGGGAAGTCGTACCCGACGTGTCCGGGCCGGCTCCAGAACGCCTCCCAGTACTCGGGGTGCTCCGCCTGCAGCCGGCTCGCCATCGACGACCACAGCCAGATCTGGCCCATGGGCTGCGCGATCATGAACTCGTCGCCGCGCGGGTACCCGAGGCGGTAGAGGGTCGCGAGCTCCTCGCGCTCGTGCGCGTCGAGCCCGGCGAACGGATCACCGGTGCCGCCCGGCAGGGTCGCGTCGATCACGTCGTAGATCTTGTCGCCGAGCAGCCGTTGCACGTTGAACATCGAGCAGAAGTGCTGCGCGACGGTGCGCAACCGGTTGAAGTCGCCGTGGTCGCCGTCCATCGCGTCGCCCATGAAGGGCATCGCGGCGTCCCACACGTCGGGCGCGTACGCGAGGCACAGCGGCGATCGGCGCGCTCCCCCGCTGCCGCCCCACACGTAGGAGTGGTGCGGCGCCGCACCGAGCACCTGGTCGGCGACGTGCTTCGAGAACCGGCCCGTCTCGGCCGCGGCGCGCCAGCCGTAGATCGTCGGGTCGGCGCCCGCCTTCGGATCCATGACGTCGCCGATGTGGCCCATGTTCGACTCGACCATGTAGCCGCCGAGGCGGAACGTCATCTCCATGCCGCCGATGTTCTCGCCGAGCGGGCCCGCGAACACGTCGTCGTGCCCGGCGTTCGCGCCTTCGAGCGGTTGGTACATGCGGCCCCGGTAGAGCTCGGCGGGCGGGAACCAGAACGCGAAGCGCGTGTCGGTGCCCTCGAACCCTCCGTGCACGTAGCGGTGCGGCGCCGGCTCGTCGCGTTCCTCGTCGACGTCGACGTAGGGCGCGCCGAAGAAGTCGTCGGTGACGGCGTACGAGTCGGTGTCGATGGAGCTCGTGGTCGTGGTCATGCATCCGCCTTCGGTCGCCAGTCGGGGTAGAGGTCGCGCTCGAGGGCGAGGCCCTGCGCCTGGATGTCGGTGCGCTGGAGCTCGTCGGCGTCGGACGAGGTCACGAGCCACGCAACCGCGGCGCCGACGGCCGGCGGCGGCCCGGCCCAGCTCGGGTCGAAGCCGAACTCGGCCGCGTCGAGCGAGTTGCGCTCGGTGAGCACGAAACCGGGGTCGACGTTGAACGCGCGGATGCCGTCGGCACCGTGCTCGGCCTGGATGCTGCCGACGAGCGTGTGTCCCGCGGCCTTCCCGATGCGGTACCCGAGGCCCGGCTTCGGGCTCTGCGGATAGAACATGTACCCCGCGCCGGAGCTGATGGTGACGAAGGTGCCGCCGCCCCGCTCGATCATCGCGGGCAGCAGCATCTGCGTGATGCGGATCGGGGCGACGCCGTGCGCCATCAAGAAGAGCGGGTACTGCTCGATCGGCGTGTCGAGCATCGTGTCCATGATCCCGGGCCCGATGTGGCGTCCGTTGTGCACGACGACGTCGACGCCGCCCCATTCGTCGAGCAGCTTGCTCGTCGCGGCCTCCACCGACGCGAGATCCGTGAGGTCCATCATCAGCGGCAGTGCCTTCTGACCCGTCTGCTCGATCTCGGCCGCGGTCTCCTCGATGCTTCCCGGCAACGGCCGCGTGTCGACCTTGTGCACCGTCTGCGTGTGCTCGCGCGTCGGCTCGTTCGCGCTGACCGTGCGCGCCGCCACCGCGACGTCGAAGCCGTTCTCCGCCAAGGCGACGGCGATCGCCTTGCCGATCCCCCGGCTCGCGCCCGTCACCAGTGCCTGACCGCTCATGGCCACTCCCGTCTCGTCGTACCCGACGCGCCGCGCCCCGCGACGCGCGTCACCACTCCCCCACCGTTCGGTCGGTGAGGCGGAACTGCACTCCCAGCGTGTCGCCGGGGTCGAGCGCGACGTGACCGTCGGCGACGCGCTCGGCCGTGATGCCCTTCGCCTCCACGTGGGCGACGGCGCGCGCGAGGTCGGCGACCTGGAACGTCACCGCGTGGAACGACGTGCGTGCCGCGAGGTCGCGTTCGGCGCCGCTCGCAGGATCGCTCGGCTCCGCGACCTCGATCGTCACGTTGTCGCCGAGCTGCACGAACGCCGACCGTGTCGCGTACGGCGTGTCGGCCTCCGCGACGACCACCTTCCCGTGCATCGCGTCGACGAAGAACTTCGTCGCGCCCGCGAGGTCGTCGGTGACGACCGTGTAGCAGGCGTCGCGGATCGCGAGCGGGTGCTCGTCGCGCCAGTAGCTCGACGACCAGTCCGACTCGTGCCGTGGGTCCTGCATCGACTCGCGGGGCTGGAACAGCTCGAGCACCACGGGTGTCTCGCGCGGCTGGGTCCAGATCTCGTCGTTCGGGTCCTCGAGCTCACCACCGCTCGAACCCGTCAAGCGGAGACCCATCCCGCGCAGGTGCTCGATCAGGTCGACCGGGTCGTCGACGTAGAGCGCGAGCGAGTGGAGGTGCTGGCCGTTGCGCGTGAGGAAGCGGCGGGTCGACGCCGCTTCGTGCTCGGGCGGGCTCATCGGCATCAGCACGGTGTCGCCGATCACGAGCAACGCGAGCTGGGTGCCGAAGAGGTCGGTCCGCTGCCACACCCGTGGCGAGAACACGTCGTCGTACCAGGCGACCGCCGCGTCGAGGTCGTCGACGACGTGGCTCACGTGGAACACCTGCTGCACGCTGAACATGCTCAGCTCGCCCATTCGAACGTGATGCCGAGCGTCGACGCGGGATCGGTGACCGCGTGCGCACCGTCGCGAGCGAGCGTCGGGATGCCCGCGCCTGCGAGCGCGTCGAGCGTGGCGTCGAGGTCCGCGACGCGGAACGCCGCGTTGCCCCACCGTGCGCCACGCTCGATCATCGGTGCGTAGCGGCTGTCGGGCGACGTCGGGGTCACGAGGCGGACCGCGATCGGCCCGATCTCGAGGTCGACCGTGCGCTCCTGATCAGCGACGCCGGCCGGCAGATCGGACGCGGGCTTGACGACCGCGAGCTCGCCGAGGAACGCGGCCGTCTCGTCGGCATCGGCGACGACACCACTGACCCACGCCAACGACTCGACCGACACCACGCCGGCGCCCGTCGGCTTGGGCGGCGCGCCCATCGGACCGTCGCACCACTCGATGAGCAGCCCGTGCGTGTCGCGCGGGTGCATGAAGAAGTGGCGTCCCTCCACGCTCACGCCGGTGATGCCGATGTCGCGGTCGCGCAGCCGGTGCTCCAGCGCCCACATGTCGGTGATCTCCCAGGCGAGCGAGTGCACGCCGGGCCCGTACCGCTTGAGGAACTTCTCCGCGAGGCCGAGCTCGTGACCGCTCGGACCGATGAGGATCACGGGGATGTCGCCGAGCCACACGAGG
>DASUMF010000295.1:0-4488 GCA_036277835.1 Acidimicrobiia bacterium | reverse complement strand
AGGGAACGTCCGCCGATGGAGGACGCGCGGCCGAGACGGTGATCGTCTCGAGCGTGGCCGACACCGAGATCGCGGCCACGGTGACGGTGATGCCCGGCGGCAAGGAGGCGCCGGTCTCGCGCACGATCAAGGTCGGCGCGCACCAGGAGGAGCGGGTCGCGGTCGCCGACGTGCTCGCCACCGCCGAGCCCGGCGTCGTCGTCGAGGTGAGCGGCGGTCAGGCGTCGGTCGCGCACGAGGTGCAGGGGGCCGACGACATCGCGACCGAGCCCTGCGCCCGCCGGGCCGACCGCGACTGGTACTTCGCGGGCGGCACCACCGTGCGCGGCACGCAGCAGTTCCTCGCCCTCTTCGACCCGTTCGGCGACGACGCCGTCGTCGACGTGTCGTTCCTCACGGAGGGCGGCGTGCAGGAACCCGATCAGCTCCAGGGCCTCGTCGTGCCGCGTCGCTCGCGTGTCAGCGTGCCGGTGCACGACCTCGTCCCGCGCCAGCAACTGGTCGCGATCTCGGTGCACGCGCGCACCGGTCGCGTCGTCGCCGAACGCAGCATGCTGTTCGACGGCACGACGCCCGAGGATGCGCCGGCTCGGCGGGGGATCGCGCTCTCGCTCGGCGCGCTCGCACCGACCCGCACCTGGGCGCTCCCGTTCGGCACCACGGACGACGGCGGGACCGCGCGCGTCGGCGTGGCCAACTTCTCATCGACCGCGTCGAACGTCGAGGTCGAGGTGGTGCTCGACAACGACCAGTCGCTCACGCCGGTGTCGGCGGCGGTGCCGGCCCGCAGCGTGATCTCGGTCGACGTCAGCGATCGCGTGCCCCCCGGCACGCACTACGCGGTGCGCGCGTTCGCTCGCACCGTCGAGGGTCACGCCCCGCCCCTCGTCGTCGAGATGTTGGGATGGTGGCCCGAGGAGTCGAACAGCACCGCGGTCGCCAGTGCGGTGGGCACACCGCGACCGGCGCGCCGATGGGTCGTGGCGCTCCCGGACGCCGACGTCGACGGCACGGTCACGGTGCTGAACCCGGGCACCGAGGCAGTCACTGCGGAGCTACGCGTCTACCGCCCCGACGGCAACGTCCCGGCGAGCGCGCCCGCGGTGGCGATCGAGCCGGGTCACGTCGCGACGTTCTCGCTCGCGTCGCTCGGGATCGGGCGCGAGCGCGTCGTGGTGGTGGTGGCCGACGGCGACGTCGTCGCCGGCGTCACGTTCCTGGGCGCGGCCGGGGTCGCGGTGATGGCGGCGGTGCCCGACTTCGCGTTCGGGCTCCCGGTCTGAGCCGTGGTCGTCCGCCTCGTCGTCGCCGGTGTGATCATCGCCGTGGTCGCGGTGGTGGCGTGGTCGCTGCGACGCCGGCCTCCTGCGGCGCCGCCGCGCGACGTGTATCCCGTGCCGCGCCAGCTCGACCGGGGCGAGTTCCCGCGACCCGACGCGCCCTGGCTCGTCGCGCTGTTCTCGTCGGCGGCGTGCGATTCGTGCGCCACGTTGCCGCCGAAGCTGGCGGTGCTCGAGTCGCCCGACGTCGCGACCTGCGACATCCAGGCCGAAGCACAGGGCGAGCTGCATCGCCGCTACCAGATCGCCGCCGTGCCGACCACCGTCGTCGCCGACGCCGACGGCGTGGTGCAACGGGGGTTCGTCGGTGCGTTCAGCGCCACCGACCTGTGGGCCGCGCTGGCGGAGCTGCGCGATCCGGGGAGCACCCCGGAGCCGTCGCTCGGCGAGCTCGACTGATTCGCGCCGGCCTCACCCTCGCGCGAGCTCGTCGAGCTGGGGGGCCAGCCAGTCGCTGACGGCGCGGACGCCTGCGTCGCTGAAGTGCACCCCGTCCTCGGCGCGCATGTCCGCGTCGAACTCGCCGCCCGGGCACAGGAAGCCGTTGAGGTCGATCACCGATGCGACGTCGGCGTGGCGGCGGGCCGCGGCGCGGTACAGGCCGTTGAGGTGGGCGATCCGCTCAGGTTGGTTCTCCGGGGGTGGGGGTCCGTTGATGCGGTCGTGCCGGTCGTTGCACGGGGCGGTGAGGATCGCGACGCGTCGCCCGCCCGCCGAGAGCTCGGTGAGGGTCCGGTCGAGACCGTCGGAGAACCAGCGGTCGAACTCGCTCGTGCCGAACGTGAGCGTGACGCCCCCGTCGAGCTGGCGGTCGTACGCGTCCCAGACCGCCGACATCACCACGACGATCTCCGGGTTCGCTTCGGCGAGCCACGACGGTCGCGTCGCGCGCCAGTCGGCGCACTCGTTGAACCGCACCGGCTTGCCGTCGATGATCTGGTCGCCCTCGAACAGCGGACATCCCACCATCGTGTGCTCCGACACCGCGACGCCGTGAGGACCGGCGTTCGGGTCGAAGCCCAGCGCCAGCTGCAGCGCTTCGGAGTCGCCCACCACTCCCATCCGCAGGGCCCCCGGGTCCGCAGGAACGAGCGTCGTCGTCGTGGCCGACGCCCCCTGCTGCGCCGTTCCCAGCGCGGCGGCGAGCGAGCTGTCAGCGACCGGTCGCGCACCGCTGGTCACGACGAACGTCGTGACGACGATCCCGACGATCAGCGCGGGCGCGGCGACCAGCGTGACGCGGCGCGAGAGGTTGCCGTGACGGATGGGCAGCTCGACGAGGTAGTACGACGCGGCAGCCGCGGCGAACGTGATCGCCAGACGGACGATCAGGAGCGGGGTTCCTTCGAGCCCCATGCGATCCGGGTTCACGACCACGTAGATCGGCCAGTGCCACAAGTAGAGGCCGTACGAGATCGCCCCGATCCATCGCAGCCACCGGAAGCTCAACAGGTCGCGGACGACGTTGTTCGGCTGGATCGCGGCGAAGATCACCATCGACACCACGAACGAGAACAGCAGCAGGCCACCCTCGTAGAGCCACGTGGTCGAGTCGTTGACCTGCGCGCACAACACGAGCACCGCCACGAGCGCCGCGAACCCGGCCACGACCACCGCCGGCTTCCAGCGCCGCGACACCCGGTAGTGACCGACCTGGGCGCACACCAACGCGAGCAACGCGCCGGTGAGCAGCTCCTGCGCGCGCGTGTCGGTGCCGTAGTAGACGCGCGACGGATCGGTGCCCGGCGAGTACTGCAGGATCATCGCGAGGGTCGACACGCCACAGGCCACCGCGGTCACGCCGATCGCGAGACCGAGCCTGCGGCCGCGCTCGCGGGTGAGCTTCAGCAGGCCGACCACGACGATCGGCCAGATCAGGTACCACTGCTCCTCGACGGCGAGCGACCAGGTGTGCTTCAGCGGCGACGGCGCCGCGAACGCGTCGAAGTACCCGTGGTTCGCCGCGATCAGCCGCCAGTTGGTGACGTAGCCCAACGTGGCGAGGATGTCGCTGCGCAGGTCGCGCAGCTGCGACGTGGGCGCGATCGTGATCGCATACACGAGCACGGCACCGAGCATGAGCAGCAGGGCGGGGAGGAGACGGCGCAGCCGACGGCCGTAGAAGGAGATCACCGCGATGCCGCCCGTGCGCTGGAACTCCGTCACGAGCAGCGACGTGATGAGGAAGCCCGACAAGACGAAGAACACGTCGACGCCGAGGAAGCCGCCGCTCGACCAGCTGACCCCGCCGTGGTAGAGCAGCACCGCGCCGACCGCGAGCGCGCGCAGGCCGTCGAGCGCGGGTTGGTAGCCGAGCGGTGAGGCGGTGCTGCGCGCGGGCGGCGACGAGAGCTCGCGCTCGCGGGTCTCCAGCACGACGCGGAAGCCTACGCGGCGAGCACCGCCGACGAACGACGGATGCGCGCGGTGCTACAGGCCGTCGGGCACGTCGCTGAGCGACTCGCCCTCGGGGAGCGGCTCGGCGACGTCGTCGGTGCCGTCGGCGTGCACGAAGTGGCGCGGCCCACCGACCTTGCGACCCATCGCCTCGTCGACGAGGCGCGCGACCTCGGCGCCGTCGAGGGTCTCGAACTCGAGCAGGTTCTGCGCGACGGCTTCGAGCCCGGGGCGGTACTCGCTCAGGAGCTTGCGGGTGCGGTTCTCCTCGTCGCGCAGGATGCGCTCGACCTCTTCGTCGATCACGCGGGCGGTGTCGTCGGAGTAGTCGCGTGTGTGCACGAGGTCCTCACCGAGGAAGACCGCGCCCTGCGATCCCCAGGCCATCGGACCGATGCGATCCGACATGCCCCACTCGCGCACCATCTTGCGCGCCAGCTCGGTGCAGCCGACGAGGTCGTTCTGCGCACCGGTGGAGAGGTGCCCGTACACCAGCTCCTCGGCGATCCGACCGCCGAGCCGCACCACGAGTGAGTCGACGATGTACTCCTTCTTGTAGATGTGGCGCTCCTCCACGGGGAGCTGCTGGGTCACGCCCAGCGCCATGCCGGTGGGCAGGATCGTGACCTTGTGCACGGGGTCGGCGTGCTCGAGCACGTAGGCGAGCACCGCGTGCCCACCCTCGTGGTACGCGACGACCTCTTTCTCCTCCTCGGTGAGTGCCATCGACTCGCGCTTGAGGCCCATCAGC
>DASUMF010000294.1:0-5659 GCA_036277835.1 Acidimicrobiia bacterium | reverse complement strand
CTGCTCGCGGTCACCGGCGTCTACGCGGTGGTGGGCCTCGGGCTGCTGAAGCAGTACCAGATCGACCGCCTCACCGTGTTCCTCGACCCCGAGAGCGGCACCAGCCAGGGCACCGCGTACAACCAGAAGCAATCCGAACAGGCCATCGCGAACGGACGGATCACCGGCGAGGGCCTGACCAAGGGCTCCCAGACCCAGGGCCACTTCGTGCCCGAGCAACACACCGACTTCATCTTCACCGCGGTGGGGGAGGAGCTCGGCTTCGTGGGAGCGGTCGTGCTGCTCGGTCTCTTCGCCATCGTCATGTGGCGCACCTGGCGAACGGCCCGGCTCGCCCGCGACTTCTTCGGCGCGCTCGTGTGCGTCGGTGTGCTCTCGATGCTCGCGTTCCAGGTGTTCGAGAACGTGGGCATGACGGTCGGCATCATGCCGGTCACCGGGATCCCGTTGCCCTTCATGAGCTACGGCGGGTCGTCGATGATCGCGAGCTTCCTGTGCATCGGCCTCGTCGCCAACGTCGGCATGCGGAGGTTCCTCTAGCTCTCCGCCCCCCACCGCGAACTGGCGTCAAGTCGTCCGGATATTCCAGTTGAACTGACGCCGGTTGCGTGGAAGGGGCTCGGAAATCGGGGCGCCTGGTAGGCTGTCCACAGATGTCAAACCTGTGGCCGAGGGTCGAGCCCCTCCTGGCCAGGGTGGAGAAACCCGCTCGCTACATCGGGATGGAGCGGGGGAGCACGCAGCCGGAGCACCGGCCCGAGCACACTTCCTGGCTCCTCGTCTACCCCGACACGTACGAGATCGGCCTGCCCAACCAGGGGCTCCAGATCCTCTACGAGATCCTCAACGAACGAGACGACGCCGTCGCCGAGCGCGCCTACGCGCCCTGGCTCGACATGGCGTCGGAGCTGCGCGCGCACAGCGTGCCGCTGTTCTCGGTCGACACCCACCGCGACGCCGGGGCGTTCGACATCATCGCGTTCGGCCTCGCGGCCGAGCTCGTCTACACCAACGTGCTCGACTGCCTCGATCTCGCCGGGGTCCCGGTGCGCTCCGAGCAGCGGCGCCCGGAGCACCCGCTCGTGCTCGCGGGCGGGCACTGCGCGTTCAACCCCGAGCCCATGGCCGACTTCATCGACGCGTTCGTGATCGGCGACGGCGAAGAGGTGATCGGCGAGATCACCGAGGTGGTCGGCGCGTGGAAGCGGTCCGGGCGCACCGCACGAGACGGCGTGCTGCGAGAGCTCGCAACCATCCCGGGCGTGTACGTGCCGTCGATGTACGACGTCGACTACGACGGGCCCTTCATTCGCGAGGTGCGCCCGCGCTTTGCCGACGTGCCGGCCCGCGTCGACAAGCGCACCGTCGCCGACCTGGGCGAGTGGCCCTATCCCAAGCAGCAGCTCGTGCCGCTCACCGAGGTGGTGCACGACCGTCTCAACGTGGAGGTCTTCCGCGGCTGCACGCGCGGGTGCCGCTTCTGCCAGGCGGGGATGATCACCCGCCCGGTGCGCGAGCGTCCCGACGACCAGGTGCGCACGATGGTGCGCGACGGCCTGCGCCGCACCGGCTACGACGAGGTCGCACTCACCTCGCTCTCCACCGCCGACTTCTCCGGCATCGACGGCCTCGTCGCCGGGCTGGTGAACGAGCAGGAGGGCTGCGGCAACGTCGGCCTCTCGCTGCCGTCCCTGCGCGTCGACGCCTTCACGGTCGGCCTGGCCAGCGAGATCCAGAAGGTGCGCCGCACCGGTTTGACCTTCGCCCCCGAAGGCGGCACGTGGCGGGTCCGCCAGGTGATCAACAAGCTCATCACCGACGACGACCTCTACGCCGCCGTCGAGGGTGCCTACTCCCAGGGCTGGCAGCGGGTGAAGCTCTACTTCCTCGTCGGCGTGCCCACCGAGATGGACGAGGACACGCTCGGGATCGCGCACCTCGCCCGCGAGGTGGTGAAGATCGGGAAGCGCTACACGAAGAAGGCGAGCTGCACCGCCTCGGTCGGCGGTTTCGTGCCGAAGGCCCACACGCCGTTCCAATGGTTCGGTCAGAACGGCGTCGACGAGCTCCAGCGCAAGGTCTACCTGCTGCGCGACGACCTCCGCCGCAGTGGCGCGACGCTCCGCTGGCACGATCCGTCGGCCACGTTCGCCGAGGGGATCGCGAGCCGCGGCGATCGCCGGATCGGCCGCGTCATCGAGCGGGTGTGGCGCGCGGGCGGCACGTTCCAGGAGTGGAGCGAGCACTTCGCGCTCGATCGGTGGATCGACGCGATGGCCGCCGAGGGCCTCGACGCCGACTGGTACGTGACCCGTCACCGCACCGCCGACGAGATCCTCCCGTGGGACCACATCGCGGCCGGACTGCACCGCGACTTCCTCTGGGACGACTGGCAGGCCGCGCTGGCCGAGCACGGCCTCCCCGATTGCCGGTGGACGCCGTGCTACGACTGCGGGGTGTGCACCGACTACGCCCTCGAGCACGTGGTGGCGTCACCGCTGCCGCCGGCCGGGGGTAGCCAGGGCACCGGTCAGGGGCTGGAGTGGCCCGCCGGATCGCCTCAGTCGCCGAGCGGTGGCGCCGCCGTCCCGGTCAGCATCGGGGTGAAGCCGTGAGGGCGACCAGCGGCGCGCCGGTGCGGCTCCGGTTCACCAAGCGGGGGAAGGTCCGCTTCATCTCGCACCGCGACATCGCCCGCGCGTTCGACCGCGCATTCCGCATCGAGCAGCTCCCGCTCGCCTTCACCGAGGGATTCTCGCCCCGCCCGAAGGTGAGCTTCGGGCTCGCCCTCTCGGTCGGCCACGAGAGCGACGCCGAGTATCTCGACGTCGAGCTGCTCGAATCGCTCGATCCCGACACCCTCGTCGCCCCGCTGTCGGCCGCACTACCTGAAGGTGTCGCGGTCACGGGCGCGGTCGCACTGCTCGACCGGGCACCCGCGCTGCAAGAGGCGGTGTCCGCGGTCGACTACCACCTGATCCCGTTCGACGCCCACGACGAGCCGATCTCGCCCGCGGTGCTCGCCACCCTGGTCGACGCTTCGGCCCGGCCGGCCCTGCCCGTCACGCAGGTCCGCAAGGGCAAGGAACGGGTCGAAGACGTCAAGCCGGTCATCCGAACCATCTCGCTCGAGCACGACGGCTCCACGCCCGTGCTCGAGCTGTCCCTGTCCACCCAACCACGTTTCGCCCGACCGCGCGAGGTGCTCGAGGCCCTCGGCGCGGCGACGGGCGTCGACCTCGCCGAGGGACGCGTGGTGCGAACTGCCCAATGGATCGAGCGCGACGGCGCGCGGATGGAACCGCTGGAAGCCGACGCTCTCACGCGCACCCCCGAGGTGTGCGCGTCATGAGAGAAGGAACCCATGTCCGACGAGACCACACGAGAGGCGCCTGGCGCCTCGACCCCGCACGACCCGAGCGGGCCGCCCACGAGCGGGCCTGACACCGGGTCTGACACGAGCGGGCCCGACTCGAACGGGCCGGACGCCGCGGCCGACGCTCGGCCCGACGGCGCCTCACCGACGGGTGGCACCGGTCAACCCCGCCGCCGTCGGCGCGGCTCGCGGGGTGGCCGCAACCGCAAGAAGCCGGCTGGCGCGGGCAGCGCAGCGCCGAACGGCCAGACACCGGTCGACGCCTCCGACGACGATGACGACGACCTCCCGGAGCACGAGCACGACCCCCGCGCCGACCGGGGCCTCACGAGCGAGGACATCGCGGCCGACGCGCTCGAGGACGCCGGCCTAACCACGCCGACGCCGATGCCGACATCCGAGGTGAGCGCGGGCCGCGCGCCCGCGGCCGACCCGGTCCGGCCCAAGATCGGTGACTCGCGCCCCGCCCCGCCGGCCGCGGCCGCGGCCGGCGCGGCAGGCACGACCACGAACGGCGCCGCCACGAACGGCGCGGTGACCAACGGCGAGGCCGGCCCGGCCAAGCGCCGCCGCCGCCGTGGTGGTCGCGGTCGAGGTCGGGGTGGTGCCGGTGGTCAGGGCGCCGATGCGCAGACGACCGCGTCGGGCCAGGGGGGCCGGAGCGGCCAGGGCGGCGGCGGCCGAGGGCCGAGCACCCGCGACGACGTCGTACGAGCCGACACCACGTTCGAGGACGAGCCCGCGCTCACCCTCGACGACGACGTGCTCGAGCGCCGCCGCGGCCGGACCCGCAAGGGTCGTCCCGCGGGCCGCTACATGATGGTCGTGCACGTGCTCGAGGGTGGTCACACGCACATCGCCGTCCTCGAGGGACGCAACCTGGTCGAGCACACGCTCGCCACCCCGCACGGCAACGACTCGATCGACGGCAACATCTACCAGGGCCGGGTGCAGAACGTGCTCCCCGGGATGGAAGCCGCGTTCGTCGACATCGGCACACCCAAGAACGGTGTGCTGTACCGGGGCGACGTCGCGTTCGACAAGGCCGACGTCGACGGTGGCGGGCGCCCGAAGATCGAGCGCATGCTCAAGAACGGCCAGACGGTGCTCGTGCAGGTCACGAAGAACCCGATCGCACACAAGGGCGCACGCCTCACGCAGGAGGTGAGCCTGGCCGGGCGCTTCCTCGTGATGGTCCCGGGCGAGCCCGAGACCTACGGGATCTCCAAGCGCCTTCCCGACGACGAGCGCAAGCGCCTGCGGCGCATCCTCGACGACCTCCGTCCTGCCGACGCGGGCCTCATCGTGCGCACCGCGGCCGAGGGCGCGACGCGCGACGAGCTCGAGCGCGACGTCCGCCGTCTGCGCTCGCAGTGGGAGCAGATCTCGCAGCTCGCGGCGAAGACGAAGTCGGCCAAGCTCCTCTACCAGGAGCCCGACCTCGTGCTGCGGCTCATCCGCGAGGAGTTCACCAAGGAGTACCGCGGCATCGTGATCGACGACCGCGCGCTGTACGAGTCGACGATGGCGTACGTGGAGGCCATGGCACCCGAACTGGCGGAGCGGGTCGAGTACTACGACACCGAGGCCGAGGGCCTGTCGATCTTCGAGCGCTTCCACGTGTCGGAGCAGCTGCTCAAGGCGCTCGACCGCAAGGTCTGGCTCCCGTCGGGCGGCTCGCTGGTGATCGAGCGCACCGAGGCGCTCACGGTGATCGACGTCAACACGGGCAAGAACGTCGGGAAGTCGAACCTCGAGGAGACGGTCTTCCGCAACAACCTCGAGGCGGCCGAGGAAGTGGCCCGGCAGCTGCGCCTCCGGGACATCGGCGGGATCATCGTGATCGACTTCGTCGACATGGAGGTCAAGTCGAACCGCGACGAGGTGATGAAGGTCTTCCGCGACGCCCTGGCCCGGGACAAGACCCGGACCCAGGCGTTCGAGATGTCGGAGCTGGGTCTGGTGGAGATGACCCGCAAGCGCATCTCCGAGGGTCTGGTGGAGTCGTTCTCGGAGACGTGCCAGACCTGCCACGGACGCGGCTTCGTCCTCGACGAGGCCCTCCTCCGGTCGGTCGACTAACATCGACGCCTTATGTATGCAGTGATTCGCACCGGTGGCAAGCAGTACAAGGTCGAGGCCGGTGAGCAGCTCGAGGTCGAGCGCCTCGGCGTCGACGACGGCAGCGAGGTCGAGCTCGCGCCCGTGCTCGTGGTCGACGGCGACACCGTGGCCGCCACCCCTGCCCAACTCGAGGGCGCCGTGGTCACGGCCCGCGTGGTC
>DASUMF010000293.1:0-2286 GCA_036277835.1 Acidimicrobiia bacterium | reverse complement strand
CGATCGGCAGTGTCCGCTTCCGTGCCGGGACGATCGAGCTCGACGCCACGTTCACGTGGAAGGTTCGCGTCGGCGACGTCACGCGCCGCACGCCCGTGCCGCTCGCCACGTCGAACCCGCAGCTGTCGGCGCCCATGACGGGTGCCGTCGCGCAGACCCTCACGCTCGACGTCTCGAACCAGCAGCCGCAAGCGGTCGCCGCGCCCGTCAGCGTGCGCGTGCTGTGCCGCAACGAGGCCGGACTCCCCGTGCAGCTCGCGGCGCGTGACGTGCGCGAGCGGTTGGGCCCGGCGACGAGCGTCAGCGTCACCGTGCGGTTCCGGAGCCTGTGCCCCGACTACGTCGTGGCGGCGCAGGGCACGCCTGCTCGGTAGCCTTCGCACGTGGAGGTGATCGCGGGTTTCCTGGTGGTGGGGCTCGTGATCGCGGTCGCCGCGTTCGTCGTCGTGCGGGAGGCGGGCCGGGTCGCGCGTCGGCCACCGCCGGCGCTGTTCGATCTCGAGGACGCGTTCGAGTGGGTCGTCGCGCACGTGCCCGACGACGTCGCCGCCACGCTCACGCCCGACGACGTGCGCCGGATCCTGGGCTTCCAGGTCGAGTACTTCAAGCGCAAGGGCGTGTCGGTGAACGGCACCAACGCGACACCACCGGGCACGGTGGTGATCGGGGCAGCGGAGACCGTCGACTACATCCTCGAGCGCTGTGCCGCGACCGGCGAGGCGTACATCCCCGAGCAGGTCTACGGCGTCGTCGACACCCAACTCAGCTATCTGCGGACGATCGGCGCAATCGGTCCGGCCGTCGGCCCCGACGCGCGGTCGGGGCGCGACCGCGACGAGTGAAAGTGCTCCCAGCGGCCGGGCGCCTGTGGTACAAGTGCTGGTACCAGGGAAAGGAGGTGGTCCATAGATGCATGATCAACATGGGACCCTGGAGGTGCGCGGCCGCTAGGCCGGGCTCAGTCCAAAACATGCTGGACCGCCTGGCGGAATCCAACCGCCGCGCCGCCGTCCGACGGGTAGGAGCTGGTCCCCCCTACGTACGCCGTCGGTCGGATCTTTCCAGTACGACTCTGAGAACGGGAGCGCCTCCGGGCGCTCCCGTTCTCGTTGTCGCCCGGCGGCAAGGGTTCGGTGGCGCGCGCACCCGCGCGCCCTTGCGCGCCGGTGTTCCGGTAGCGTGCGCGTGATGAGCAGGCCCACTCGCTTCGAGGACTTCCGGTATCTGGGCGACAAGCGCACCCAGGTGGTCTACGACCTCGACGCCACCGACGACGAGACCGCCGCCCGCGTCGAGGAGCTCCTCGCGTCGGAGCAGTTCGCGGCATTCGGGCCCGACACGTTGGTCGAGGCCCGCAACCGCGGCTACCGGCCGTTCGGGGTGCGTGACGCCGCCTCGGCCTGACCGCGATCCGTTCGCGACCACTCGATTGCCCCACTACGATTTCGCCCGTCATCGCCCGTCGGCACACGAAGAGAACGACTGACATGAGCTGTCCTCGTGGGCGGGGCTTCGTGCTCGTGCTCGCAGCCCTGACGCTGTCCTCGCTCGTCACCATCAGCGCGCCGGCGAACGCGCAGAGCGCGCACACCGCGTTGTCGGAGGCGGGAGGGCGCGTCGAACCGGCGGAGGACCCGATCCCCGGGCAGTACATCGTTCGGCTGCAGGACGGGGCGCCCGAGGCGGTGGGGCTGCGCTCCTTCTTCCTGAGCGCATCCCACGGCGGGGAGCTCCGCCACGTGTACACCGATGCGCTGCAGGGCTTCGCGGTGAGCATGTCGGCCGACGACGCCCGTGCGCTCGCGGCCGAACCCGGTGTCGCCGAGGTCGTCGAGGACGGCGAGGTCCACGCGACGACCACGCAGCCGACGCCGGCCGCGTTGTGGGGCCTCGACCGCATCGACCAGACCGCGTTGCCGTTGAGCGGCGGGTACACGTACGCCGGGACGGGTGCGTCGCTGCACGCGTACGTGCTCGACACCCAGGTCTTGCTCACGCACCAGGAGTACGTCGACCGGATGACCCCCGGGCCCGACTTCGTCGAGGACGACGACGACCCCGGCGACAACTGCTCCAACGGGCCGAACACCACGGGGCACGGCACGCACGTGTCGGGGATCCTCGGCGGTTCCACGTACGGCGTCGCGAAGCAGGTGCAACTCGTCGCCGTCCGCGTGCTCGGCTGCACGGGGTCCGGCTCGTACAGCGACGTCATCGCGGGCGTCGACTGGGTGACCGCGAACGCGGTGCGCCCGGCGGTGGCGAACCTGAGTCTCGGTGGGCCGA
>DASUMF010000292.1:0-9531 GCA_036277835.1 Acidimicrobiia bacterium | reverse complement strand
CGGCGTGTTCGCGGTGCTCGTGTCGTCGGACTGGCCGATCCACGACGTGGCCGAGCGGTACAACTACAGCGTCCACATGGTGCAGCACCTGACCTTCAGCATGGTCGCCACCCCGCTGCTCCTGCTCGGCACGCCGGCCTGGTTGATGCGGTACGTGCTGCCCGGCCGGCTCCTCGACATCGTGCGCGCGCTCGCGAGGTTCGTGCCCGCCCTGGTGATCTTCAACCTGGTGCTGGTGCTCACGCACTGGCCCGCGATGGTGAACGCGAGCCTCGAGTCGGGCTGGGTGCACTTCGGGATGCACGTGGTGCTGTTCGTCTCGTCGCTGATCGTGTGGCTGCCGGTGGTGAGCCCGCTCCCCGAGGTGCCGCGCCTGCAGCCCGTGTTGCGGATGCTGTACTTGTTCGCGTGGTCGGTCGTCCCCACCGTCCCCGCGTCGTTCCTGACCTTCGGAGCGAAGCCGCTCTACAAGTTCTACGAGGGCCGTCAGCACCTCTTCGGGCTGTCGACGCTCGCCGATCAGCAGCTCGCCGGACTGATCATGAAGATCGGCGCCGGACTCCTGCTGTGGTTGATCATCGCCGTAGTGTTCTTCCGCTGGGCTGCGGAGGAAGAGCGTGCCAACACGCCGCGCCACGGCCTCGACGAGTTGGACCGTGAGTTGGCCGAGATGGGGCTGAGGAGATGACGGACACCACGACTGTCGACGACGAGCAACCCGGCACCGGCCCCGACGTGCCGCACGACGAGCCGATCGCGATCAGCGATCAGATCGGCTCCGGTGCGCACAAACCGGTGAAGGATCGGCTCCTGCTGCCGTTGCTCGTGCCGGTGCTGAGCGCGATCGCGGTCGGGATGCTGGCGGTCAACATCTCGCGCATCTTCCTCGCCGGTTCCGAAGACGCCGCGCTCGTCTTGGGCATCGTCATCACCCTCGCCATCCTCGGGGGTGCCAGCCTGCTCGCCGCCGCGCCGCGTCTGCACACGTCGTCGCTCGCCATGATCACGGGGCTGATCGTCGTGATCATCGTGTCGGGCGGGCTCCTCACGCTCGGTCCGAGCCTCGACAGCGGTGAGGAAGCGGCGGCCTGCACCCCACCCACCGGAGACCCGGTCGGCACGGTGAACGTCGAAGCGCTGCAGACGATCAAGTTCAACGCCACGAACTACGACGCCCCGCCAGGCGTCGTCGAGATCGACTACTCGGGTGCGATCGGGCACACGCTCGCGTTCCGCGAGGCCAACGTCTCGTGCGGGGAGCTCGAGACGCCCGGGCCGCCGAACAAGGAGAAGGTCGAGCTCAAGGCCGGCACCACGTACAACATCTTCTGCACGATCCCGGGTCACGCGGCACAGGGCATGGAGGCGACGATCACCGTCGCGGCATCGTGACCGGCCCATTGTGAGAGCGCGGCGCCCACGCCGCCCGGCTGCGCTCGTGGTGGCGACCGTGGTGGTGGGCGCGCTCGCCTTCGCGGCCTGTGGGGGCGGCGACGACGACGACGCCGGCGGTGGCTACGTCGAGCCGAAGGGCCCGGCGACCGAGACGGTCACCGTCAAGGCGGGCAACATCTTCTTCGACCCCGAGACGGTCACGGCCGCGGCCGGCGTGACGAAGCTCACGCTCCAGGGCATCGCAGGGGGCCACACGTTGGTGTTCGACGACGCGTACCCCGGGTTCCAGCTCGAGATCTCGGGCGACAGCACCGATGCCAAGAAGATCGATTTGAAGCCCGGGAAGTACACGTACTACTGCGACGTACTGGGTCACCGTGCCGCAGGGATGGAAGGCACGCTCACCGTCAAGTGAGCAGCGCGTCGGCGGCGCGCGGGCCGTCGACCACCACGCGCAGCGCGCCCGGCACCGCGGCGACCCTCGCCGGCAACGGGCCGACCCGCTCCCCGCTCGCCCACAGCTCGAGCGGTTCGCTCGACGATGCCGGTTCGTCGATCGCCTCGATCGACACGTTGCGGCCCCGCAGCATGACCACGTGGCGATTGCGCACGTGGGTGCCGCGGAAGACGCCGGGGAAGGTGCGCAGGAACTCCGCGCGCGACACGGGACCGACCACGCACACGTCGAGCAGGCCGTCGTGCACCGACGCCGTCGGCGCGATCACCATCCCGCTCGCGTAGCTGCGCGTGTTCGCCATCGCCACGAGCCACGCGTCGGTCTCGGTGACCTCGTCGTCGACGGTGAGCCGCACCGGTCGGGGTCGGTACGTGCGCAGCGTGCGCAGCACCGCGGTCACGTACAAGGGCGTGCCCGTGAGCCGAGACCGCGTGTTCGCCCAGCGGTTGGCTTCCGCGTCGAAGCCGGCGTTGGCGACGGTCGTGAACCAGTCCTGGCGTCCGTCGGCGCTCTCGGCCCGACCGAGGTCGACGCGTGCCACCACGCCGCGCGCGACGACAGCGACCGCGGCCCCCGGGTTGCCGCGCGGCAGTCCGAGGTGGCGGGCGAAGTCGTTGCCGGAGCCCGTCGCCACCACGCCGAGCACGCCGTCGAGCTCGGCCGCGAGCCCGGCGACAATGCCCACCGTGCCGTCGCCCCCGCACGCCAGCACGCCGCGTTCCGCCTCGAAGGCCGCGCGGGCCGCGTGCCGGAGGTCGTCGGCGTCGGTCGTGACGTGCACGGCGACGTCGAGGTCGGCCGCCGCGATCGCGTCGTTGACGCGCGCGAGCCGGCTCGCAGCACGACCCCGCCCGGCGGCCGGGTTCAGCACCGCGGTCCAGCGCTCCGGACGGTGGTCGGTTCGCGGCGCGTGCGGTCGGGACGTCATGGTGCCGGGAGCATAGAGAGCACGGGACGAGTCAGATAGGTTGCGCTCCGTGGCGACCGAGCATGTGCCGTCGATCATCCCGGCGGCTCTCGATCAGCGGCGGGTGCCCTCGCACGTCGCGATCGTGATGGACGGCAACGGGCGGTGGGCGCAACGACGCGGCCTCAAGCGCACTGAAGGGCACGCGGCAGGGGAGGAGGCGCTGTTCGACACGGTCGACGGCGCGCTCGACATCGGCCTGAAGTGGATGACCGTGTACGCGTTCTCCACCGAGAACTGGCGGCGCCCGATCGACGAGGTGCGGTTCCTGATGCGCTTCAACGAGACGCTCCTGCTGGCGCGACGTGACGACCTGAACGAGCGCGGGGTGCGGGTGCGCTTCATCGGCCGGCGGGGCGGTCGCGTCCCCAAGCGCGTGGTGCGCCACATCGAGGACACCGAGGCGCTGACCGCGCGCAACCGGCGCATGACGCTCACGTTCGCTTTCAACTACGGCGGGCGCGCCGAGCTCACCGACGGCGTGCGCGAGATCGCGCGCGAGGTGAAGGCGGGACGGCTCGCGCCCGACAAGATCGACGAGCGGACCATCGCGCGTCACCTCTACGCGCCTGACATGCCCGACCCCGACCTCGTCGTGCGCACGTCGGGGGAGTACCGCGTGTCGAACTACCTGCTCTGGGAGTCGGCGTACTCCGAGTTCGTGTTCACCGACGTGCTCTGGCCCGACTTCCGCCGCGACCACCTCTTCGCCGCCATCGCCGAGTTCCAGGCCCGCGACCGCCGCTTCGGCGCCATCGAGGACTGACCCCCACCCTCTGCGAAATTGCGTCAGTGGGCAGCCCAATAGCCGCCTGGTTGACGCAATTTCGTTGGGGGGAGGGTGAATTACACTTGTGTGATGAGCTTGTACCGGGACCAGGGGGTGGTGCTCCGGAGCATCAAGCTCGGTGAGACGGATCGGATCGTCACCATCCTCGCCCAGGGCTCGGGCAAGGTGCGCGGGGTGGCGAAGGGCGTGCGCAAGCCCGGGAGCCGGTTCGGCGCCCGGCTCGAGCCGACCACCCACATCGCCTTCCAGTGCTACCGCGGCCGCAGCGACCTCGACGTCGTCACCCAGGTGGAGACGATCGAGGCCAACCGGGCGCTGCGCGAGCACTACGGCTGCCTGACCCACGCGGTGTCGATGCTCGAGGCCGCCGACCAGGTGGCCCAGGAGCGCGAGCCCAACCCGGCGCTGTACCGGATGCTGGTCGGCGCGCTGCGCACCCTCGCCGACGCGCCGAGCCCGCTCGTGAGCGCGGCGTTCTTCTGGAAGCTCCTCTCGTTGGAGGGCGTGCACCCGATGCTCGACGCGTGCGCCCGCTGCGGCAGCGAGGAGGGCCCGTTCCCCGCCTTCGACCTCGTCGAGGGTGGCGTGCTCTGCGCGACGTGCGGACGCGTGGCCGGGCGGCGCCTGCCCCCCGAGACGCTCGACCTCGTGCGCCGCATCCTCGGTGGCGACCTCCGGGGCGTGCTGGCCGAGTCGTCGAGCGCGGCGACCCTCGACACCGAGCGGCTGGCCGTCACCTCGCTGGAGCACCACCTCGAGCGCCGCCTGCGCAGCGCTGCGCTCCTGTGAGCGACGCCGACTCCCTGCCCGCACCTGCTGCACTCTCGCTCGAGGTGGTCGGCACGGTCCGCGTCACGCCTCGCATGACGCGCGTCCGGCTCACCGGCGACGACCTCACCGGCTTCCAGTTCGTCGCGGGCCAGGACCTCATGTTCGCGGTCCCGAACGGCGCAGCCACCATGAACCGCCGCTACACCATCCGGGGGTTCGACCCGGTCGCGCGAGTGGTCGACGTCGACGCCGTGCTCCACGGCGACGGGCCAGGCGCGTCGTGGATGGCGCGGGCGACGCCGGGCGACCGGATCGACGCGGTGGGCCCCCGCGGGAAGATCGTCCCCTCCACCGATGCCGAGTGGCACCTCTTCCTGGGCGACGAGTCGGGTCTGCCCGCCATCGCGGTGATGCTGGAGGCGCTCCCGGCCGACGCCACCGCCGTCGCGCTCGTGGAAGTCGCTGACGCCGGCGAGGAGCAGCCGATCGACACCGCGGCCGCGGTCTCGCTCGGCTGGATCCACCGCGCCGGCGCACAGCCCGGCGATCCCGAGCTCCTCGTGGACGCGCTCAGGTCCATCGTCCTTCCCCCGGGCGCTGGCCACGCCTACCTGGCGGCCGAGCGCGGCGTCGTCAACGCCCTACGCGGCGAGCTCGCGACGCGGGGCTTCGAGCCCGAGCGGGTCGCTTCGAAGGCGTACTGGAAGCGGCACGAAGCCAACGCGGCGCATGGTGAGCCGTTCCCCGACCGGCCCTGACGCGCCGACTCGCGGGCCGACCTGTCGGCCAACCCGTGCGGCGAACCCGTACGAGCGGCGAAAAGGCACCAGGCTACGATCGAAGTGCTTATGGGCTCCGCCGACCAGATGGACCGCGTCGTCAATTTGGCGAAGCGCCGCGGGCTGGTCTTCCCGTCGAGCGACATCTACGGCGGGTTCCGCTCCACCTGGGACTACGGCCCCCTCGGTGTGCTGCTCAAGCGCAACGTGAAGGACGCGTGGTGGCGCTCGATGGTGCAGCTGCGCGACGACGTCGTCGGCCTCGACTCCGCCATCCTCATGGCGCCGAGGGTGTGGCAGGTCTCCGGCCACGTCGACACGTTCACCGACCCGCTCGTCGACTGTCGCAACTGCAAGGAGCGGTTCCGCGCCGACCAGCTCCCGGCGTCGGGCGCGTGCCCCAACTGCGGGGCGAAGGACTCGTTCACCGAGGCGCGCAGCTTCAACCTGATGTTCAAGACCTACGTGGGGCCGGTGGAGGACGACGCGTCGATCGCGTACCTGCGGCCCGAGACCGCGCAGGGCATCTTCGTGAACTTCAAGAACGTGCAGACGACCACGCGCAAGAAGCCGCCGTTCGGCATCGCGCAGGTCGGGAAGTCGTTCCGCAACGAGATCACGCCGGGGAACTTCATCTTCCGCACGCGCGAGTTCGAGCAGATGGAGATGGAGTACTTCGTGCCGCCCGAACAGGGCGCGCAGTGGTACGAGTACTGGACGCAGGAACGCTTCCGCTGGTACCTCGACCACGGGATCCCGGAGTCGATGCTGCGACTGCGCCCGCACGAGACCGAGGAGCTCTCGCACTACTCCACCGGCACGGTCGACGTGGAGTTCGCCTACCCCTGGGGGTGGGGCGAGCTCGAGGGCGTCGCGAACCGCACCGACTTCGACCTGAAGGCGCACAGCGAGGCCTCGGGCGAGGACCTCTCGTTCTACGACCAGGACGCCGATCGCCGGTACCTGCCGCACGTCATCGAGCCCGCCGCCGGCGCCGACCGCGCGACGCTCGCGTTCCTCCTCGCGGCCTACGACGAGCAGGACGTGCCCAACGGCAAGGGCGGCACCGAGACCCGCACCGTGCTGCACCTGCACCCGCGCCTGGCGCCGATCAAGGTCGCGGTGCTCCCGTTGTCGAAGAACGAACGGCTGGTACCGGTGGCCGACGAGGTCGCCGGGCTCCTGCGCCCGCACTTCATGATCGACGTCGACGTCGCCGGCTCCATCGGCCGTCGGTATCGCCGTCAGGACGAGGTCGGCACGCCGTTGTGCGTCACCGTCGACTTCGACACCATCGACGACAAGGCGGTCACGATCCGCGACCGCGACACCATGGAACAGGCCCGTGTGCCGATCGCCGAGCTGCGCGCCGAGCTCGACGACCGGCTCGGCCTGTGAGGCTGTCTCCGTGCATGCCGAGAGATGACGTGCCGAGCACTGACGTGAAGGTACTGACGTGAGCGACAACTACTACGACCTGCTCGGGGTCGAGCCCAGCGCGTCGCGCGACGAGCTGCGCGACGCCTACCGCACCCGGGTCGACGAGCTGACCGCCGCCCGCGAGAAGAAGGGCGTGAGCGAGAGCCAGCTCCAGGACAACCGCGCCGAGGTGGCGAGGGTGCGTGCGGCGTGGAACGTGCTGTCGGACCCCTTCCAGCGCCAGCGCTACGACGCGCAGGTCACCGCCGACGACGGCGCGCCCCGCGACGGCGACGGCGCGAACGGTGTGGAGATCGTCGACGACGACGCCGGCAACGAGGTGCAGCTCACGGGGTGGCGCAGGCTCATGGCGCCACCGCCGCCCAAGCAGTCGTCCGGCTCGGGAGCGGGGGGCAAGCAACCGCCGCCGCGCGGCGCGGCGCGCCAGCCCACGATCCCGCTGCCGCCGGGAATGCAGATCGCCCAGTCGAAGGCGCGCGGGATGGCGCTGCTGTTCGACCTGGCCGTGGTGCTGGTCATCCTCTACGCGGTGCAGTTCGTGGTGCCCAACCTGATCCAGGCCGACTACAAGGACAAGGTCGACCAGATCCAGTCCGTCGACAAGGCCTCGAGCGCGCAGGACGACATCAAGGACGCGAAGAAGTCGATCAGTGACGCCAACCAGGCCATCGCGAAGGCCCAGGACTCCGGCACGAGCCAGGACGTCAGCGACGCGCAGGACGACAAGAAGAGCGCGCAACAGGATCTCCAGGACGCGCGGAAGAGCTTCAACGATGCGCAGCAGGACTTCAACGACAAGCAGGCGTCGCAGGACCTGCCGAAGACGGGTCTGCCCACCAGCACCACGAAGCTCGACGACATCTCGAGTCAGCTGAGCGACGACATCCGCACCACGCAGTACCTCACCGCGCTCGCCACGTTGGTGCTCGCGCTCATCTACCTGGTGCCCATCACGGTGAAGACGGGCAGCACCCTCGGCATGCGTGGCCGCAAGATCAAGGTGGTGCGCACCGATGGCTCGCGCGCCGGGTGGTACCCCGTGTTCTTCCGCTTCCTGATCCCGGTGCTGATCGCGCTGGCAGTTCCCACGCTCGGGCCGATCATCGGCCTCGGCATCGTGTTGTGGGGGTACCGCGACCCGAACGGGCAAGGTGTGCACGACAAGCTCGCGCGCACGCTCGTGGTCGACGCGTAACCTCGAACCACAGCCGCGCATCCAAGCTGTTTCCGGACCCGCGTCACTTTTGAGAGGACCACCATGCGCTACGTCCATGCCTTCGAGGAGGGGTCGAAGGAGCAGAAATTCCTGCTCGGGGGCAAGGGTGCGAACCTCGCCGAGATGACCAAGCTCGGCCTGCCCGTGCCGCCCGGCTTCACCATCACCACCGACGCCTGCAAGGCGTACATGGCGGCCGGCGATGCGATCCCCGACGGCCTCATGGACGAGGTGGCCGAGTCCCGCACCGCGCTCGAGGCCAAGATGGGCAAGCAGCTCGGCGACGGCGACGACCCGCTCCTCGTGTCGGTTCGCTCCGGTGCGGCGTTCTCGATGCCCGGCATGATGGACACCGTCCTCAACCTCGGTCTCAACGACGTCTCCGTCGGAGGGCTCGCGAAGCAGACGAGCAACGAACGCTTCGCGTGGGACTCGTACCGCCGGTTCATCCAGATGTTCGCCAAGATCGTGCTCGAGGTCGACGGCGACAAGTTCGAGCACGCGCTCGAAGCTCTGCGCAAGGAGCGCGGCGTCGACACCGACCCGGAGCTCACCGCCGACGACCTCCGCGGCCTGGTCGACCGGTACAAGGCGATCGTGCTCGCCGACGCCGGGATCGAGTTTCCCCAGGACCCCCAGGAGCAGCTCGGGCACGCCATCGAGGCCGTCTTCCGCTCGTGGAACGGCGAGCGGGCGCGCATCTACCGTCGCATGGAGAAGATCTCCGACGACCTCGGCACCGCGGTCAACGTGCAGAGCATGGTGTTCGGCAACAAGGGCGACGACTCCGGCACCGGCGTCGCGTTCACGCGCAACCCGGCGAGCGGTGAGGACGCGCCCTACGGCGACTTCCTGAAGAACGCCCAGGGCGAGGACGTCGTGGCGGGCATCCGGGCCACCGAGCCGCTGGACGCGATGGCGAACGAATTTCCCGAGTGCCACGAGCAGCTCCTCGCCAACATGGACCTGCTCGAGAACCACTACCGCGACATGTGCGACATCGAGTTCACGATCGAGCAGGGCCGTCTGTTCCTGCTCCAGACGCGCGTCGGCAAGCGCACCGCCGAGGCCGCGCTGCGCATGGCCGTCGAGATGCAGGAGGCGGGCCTCATCGACAAGCGCGAAGCGGTGCTGCGCGTCGCGCCCGACCAGCTCGACCAGATGCTGCACCCGCAGTTCGACGCGGGGGTCACCTACAACGCGGTCACCAAGGGTCTCAACGCGTCGCCGGGTGCCGCCGTCGGCCGCGTGTACTTCACCGCCGACGCCGCCGAGCTCCACCACGAGCAGGGTGAGGCGGTGATCCTCGTGCGGCCCGAGACGTCGCCCGACGACATCCACGGGATGATCGCGGCGGAGGGCATCCTCACGTCGCGCGGTGGGCTCGTGAGCCACGCTGCGGTCGTCGCGCGTGGCATGGGCACCCCTGCGGTGTGTGGCGCGAGCGAGCTCGACATCGACGTCGTGCGGGGCGAGTTCCACGTGAACGGCGTCACCGTGCGCCAGGGTGAGGTCATCTCGATCAACGGCACCACCGGCGAGGTGGTCGTCGGCGAGGTGCCGGTGATCACGCCCGAGCCGAGCGGTCCGTTCGACGTCATCCTCGGCTGGGCCGACGAGTTCCGCCGTCTGAGGGTCCGCACCAACGCGGATCTCCCCAACGACGCCGACGTCGCGCGGCGCTTCGGAGCCGAGGGCATCGGGCTCTGCCGCACG
>DASUMF010000291.1:0-6075 GCA_036277835.1 Acidimicrobiia bacterium | reverse complement strand
GGGATCGCCGAGCGGGCCCGTGACCAGTGCATGCCGTCGCGACCCGCCGAGCGAGGCGACCAGGGCATCGAGCGTGCCCTCGCCGCCGTCGGCGAGGGGCAGCTCGCGCACCGTCTCGAACCCCGCGCGCCGCGCGCCGGCCGCCATCGCGGCTGCCGCGTCGGCAGCGCTCAGCGTGCCGCGGAACTTGTCCGGGCACACCAGAGCCGAAGTCAGAGGTTGCACACGCACCTCGATAGATTGGCCGACGAACCCGACTCGAGACGACCGGAGCACCGTGCTCGAACGCGTCCCCCTCCTCGAACGACAGCTCGCCGACTACGCCGGCGTCGTCGGGATCGACGTGATCGACCAGATCACCGAGCTCGCCCGGCCGCTGCAGGGCGCCCGTGTCCTCCACCTGAACGCCACCGCGTACGGCGGCGGCGTCGCGGAGCTGCTGGCCACGCACGTGCCCCTCCTTCGCAGCGTCGGGATCGACGCCGATTGGGAGGTGATGCACGGCAGCGACGAGTTCTTCGCCGTCACCAAGGCGGTGCACAACGCGCTCCAGGGGGCCGACCTCGACTGGACGCCGCGCATGCAGCGCACGTACCTCGAGAAGGTCCTCGACAACGCGCTCCTCTTCGACGGCCACTACGACTACGTGATCGTGCACGACCCGCAGCCCGCCGCGATGCTGAGCTTCCTGCGCGAGCGCCTCGGTGGACGCATGGCCGACACGAAATGGATCTGGCGCTGCCACATCGACCTCACCGACGCCAACCCGAAGGTGTGGGAGTTCTTCCGCCCGTTCGTGGAGCTGCACGACGCGTCGGTGTGGACGATGCCCGAGTTCGTCCCCGCCTCGCTCGAGATGGACCGCGTGGTCACGGCGCCGCCGTGCATCGATCCGCTCTCGGTGAAGAACCTCGAGCTCGCGCTGCCGTTCTGCCAGGAGCTCACGCGCCAGTACGGCATCGACGTGCACCGCCCGATCGTGTGCCAGGTGAGCCGGTTCGATCCCTGGAAGGACCCGGTCGGCGTCATCGAGGCGTTCCGCATCGTGCGCGAGCGGGTGCCCGACGCCCAGCTCGTGCTCGCCGGCTCCATGGCCACCGACGACCCCGAGGGGTTCCGGGTCTGGGAGGAGACCGAGGAGGCGCGCGGCGGCGACCGCGACATCTTCCTGCTGTCGAACCTCCACCAGGTCGGGTCGGTGCAGATCAACGCGTTCCAGCGCATCGCCAACGTCGTGGTGCAGAAGTCGATCCGAGAAGGATTCGGCCTCACGGTCAGCGAGGCGCTCTGGAAGGGACGCCCGGTGATCGGCGGGCGCGCCGGCGGCATCAAGCTCCAGATCCGCGACGGGTTCGACGGCTTCCTCGTCGACTCGATCGAGGACTGCGCCAACCGCATGATCGAGCTGCTCGCGGATCCCGTCGGAGCCGACGCCCTGGGCGCACAGGGCCGCGAGCACGTGCGCGAGAACTTCCTCTCCACTCGCGAGCTCGACGACTGGCTCAGTCTGTTCAACGACCTGCGCGCATGATCATCGTCTCGCACCGAGGGCCCTTCGGGTTCTCGGTCGACGACACCGGCGCGCTCACACCGACGCGCGGCCCTGGCGGGCTCGCCGCCACGTTGCACCTGCTCGCAGGCGCCGACGCGCTCACCGACACCACCTGCATGTCGGCCGCGCTCAGCGAGGGCGACCAGCGCGCGATGGGCAGCGACGCCGTCCCCGACGTCGGCACCGACGTGTGCTTCGTCGCGCTCGAACCCGACGCCCACCGACTCCACTACGAAGTCGTGTCGAACGAGGTGCTGTGGTTCCTGTTCCACGGGATCTTCGACCTCCCGCGCGCGCCGACGTTCGATCGAGGGTTCCGCGCCGCGTGGGACGCCTACGTGTCGGTGAACGAGACGTTCGCGAAGGCCGTCGTCGACCGCGCGGCCGACGGCGACACCGTGCTCGTGCAGGACTACCCACTGGCGCTGGTGCCCGGCCTGCTCGCCGCCGCCCGTCCCGACCTCCGGATCGCGTACTTCGCGCACACCCCGTTCTGCGGGCCCGGCGGTATCCGCATGCTGCCCGACGACGTCGCGAGGATGTTGTGCGGATCGCTCGCCGCTCGACCGAGCGGGTTCCACACCACACGGTGGGCGCGCGCCTACGAGGCGTCGGCGCGTGAGGTGCTCGGCGCAGCGGTCGACCTCGCGCCCACCTTCGCCGCGTCCCTCGGGCCCGACCCCGAGGCCCTCGCCGCGATCGCAGGCACGCCCGCTGTGCGAGACGCCGCCGACGAGCTCGACGCGCTCGTCGGCGATCGCATCCTGCTGTTCCGCAGCGACCGGATCGACCTCACCAAGAACATCGCGCGTGGGTTCATGGCGTACGACGCGCTCCTGGAGGCGCATCCCGAGTGGCGCGAGCGCGTCGTGTTCGTCGCGAAGCTCAACAGCTCGCGCGCGACGGTCGCCGAGTACGTCGCCTATCGCGAGGAGGTCGACGCCGCTGCCGCCCGCGTGAACGATCGTTGGGCCACCGCGTCGTGGCGACCGCTCGTGGTCGACACCCGCGACGACTTCGAGCAGACCGTCGCCGGGTTCCTGCGCTACGACGTGCTGCTCGTGAACCCGATCAAGGACGGCCTGAACCTCGTCGCCAAGGAAGGCCCGATCGTGAACGAGCGCGACGGCGTGCTCTGCCTGTCACCGGAGGCCGGTGCCTACGAGGAGATGCGCGACGCTGCGATCGCCGTGCACCCGTACGACATCGAGCAGAACGTCGTTGCGCTGCACCGGGCGCTCTCGATGAGCGCCGACGAGCGAGCGACGCGCGCCGCTGCGCTGCGCGACGCGGCCTCGGGGCGCAGCCCGGAGGTGTGGCTCCGCGATCTCGTCAGCCACGCCCGCTGATCGCGCTCGCCAACTCGGCGAGCAGCACCGCGAGCCCATCCGGTCCGTCGACCACGATCTGGGCGCCGAGCACCGCGGCAGGAGCCTCCGGGGAGCGCACGCCGATGGTCACCCGCTCGGCCAGGCTGCCCTCACGCCGCAAGCGGTCGAGCGCCGCGAACGCGGGGAGGTCGCCGGCGTCGTCGCCCGCGAAGGCGGCGGCATACATCCCCACGACGAGTGCTTCCACGGCGGTGCCCTTGTCGACGAGGACGGGCGGCCGGAGCTCCATCGCCATGCGACCCCGCAGCGGCGCGTCGAGCCCGTGACGCAACGCGACGGCGCTGACCGCGGCGATCGCGTCGGCTTCGCGTGACGGCGCGGTGCGCCAGTGCACCGTGACCGCCAGGTCACCCTTGCGTTCGACGAGCAACCCCGGCAGCGCGGCGTCGAGCTCGTCGGCGGCCGCCGCGATCGACGGGACCCACTCGAGCGCACGCGCGTCGACGACCCGCTGGCCGTCGACGACCCGATCAAGGCCGTAGAGGCCCACGTGCGCGATGCCGGGCACCGGCACGTGCGTCTCGAGGAACTGCGCCGGTCGCCCGCTCACCACCGCGATCCGACCCACGAGCGGCGCGAGCCTCGCGAGCGCTCCAACGGCCGCGTCGAGCGGGCGCGCGGCCGCGGGATCGTCGACGATCGGCGCGAGCGAGCCGTCGAAGTCGACGAGGAACGCGGCGCGGCGCGGGTCGTCGACGAGCGGGGAGAGGGGGGCGAGGTGCGGCGGAAGTGGCACGCTGCTGGCGCGGCGACGCCGCGCGCTACACCTTGCCGAGGATCACGAGACAATCGGCCTGATCGGCGCCGGCGGGCGGCGACGAGGGGTACGACTCCACCGTCGCGCCCTGTCCCACGGCGGTCGCGAGGCTCGCCGCCTCGTTCTCGAACCCGGCGACGCACTGCACACCGGTGCCGTCGCGGGTCGGGGTCAGGGTGTCGGGCTCCTGGGTCGCCCAGCCCAGCGCCTTGAGCTTGTCGGTCATCACGGTGGCCTGCTTGTCGACGCCCGACGCGTTGTAGACCTTCACTCTCACGTCGCTCGGTTGGCGCAGCGCCACGGTGGTGGCACTCGGATCGACGGTGGTCGCCGTCGTGTCGCCAGTGCTCGCGATCTTCACGTTGCTCGCACCCGAGTCGTCGAGGATCTGGAGCCCGACGATGCCGGCGATCACGAGGATCCCGATCAGCACGGCACCCCGTGCGGTCGGCGGCATCCCCGTGCTGCGCGTCCTCGTCGTTCGCGACTGGCTCGTTCGCGCCCGGCTCGAGCGCGCGTCGCCGGGGTCGCTTCCCCGTGGCGCCGTCATCGGGAGCCGGGGTCGTGTCCGCCGACGACCTTGGCCCGACGGCGCCGATCGCGCTCACGACGGAGGCGCATCACCGTGAGCGGGTCGTACTCGTACGCGTCCCGGTCGTCGACCAGGGTGCGGAGGATGTCGTAGTACCGCGTGCTCGAGAGCCCCGTGTCGGCACGGATCGCAGCCTCCTTCGGCCCGGTACGGGTCCACCACCAGCGTTCGAGGTCGAGGATGGCACGCTCGCGCGGCGACAAGCTCATCGGGCTCGCATCCTCGCCGAGCGACCCTTGCAGGTCAAGCATCTCCGGCCTCCGCGGCCCGTGTGCGCGCTCACACGATGACGCTGCGGATCACTTCACCCGCCTGCATCGCCCGAAACGCGTCATTCACCTCGTCGAGGTGGATGTGGCGCGTCACCATCGCCCCGAGGTCGAGACGACCGGTCTCCGCCAGGCGCACGAACTTCGGGAAGTCGCGTCGCACCTGCGCGCCGCCGTAGACGCATCCGAGGAGCCGCTTGCCCTCGTAGAACAGCGACAGACCCGAGAAGGTGACGGTCGAGTCGGCCGCCGCCATGCCCACCACGACGACCGTGCCCCCGCGGCGCGCCGTGCTGTACGCCTGCGTGATCGTCTCGGGGAGGCCGATCACCTCGAACGCGTAGTCGGTGCCGAGGCCCTGCGTCGCGTCCCGCACCTGCTGTACCGGGTTGCCCGCGGCGGGATCGATCAGGTCGGTGGCACCGAAGGTCTCCGCCGTCTTGCGCTTCATCTCCACAGGGTCGACGGCGAAGATCCTCGACGCGCCCGCGATGCGCGCGCCCTGGATGACCGACTGCCCCACGCCACCGCAGCCGATCACGGTGACGGTCGAGCCGGGCTCGACGCGCGCCGTGTTGAGCGCCGCGCCCACACCGGTGGTGACGCCGCAGCCGATGAGCGCGAGCTGATCGGCGGGGATGTCGGTGTGCACCGGCACCACCGCTGACTCGTCGACGAGCATCTCTTCTGCGAACGTGCCGAGACCGGTCATGCCACGGATCGGCGAGCCGTCGGGACGGCTCCCCTTGGCGCCGCCCGACACCGATCCCATGCCGTTGCACAGGTGCGACTCGTCGTGCAGGCAGAACCAGCAGTCGCCGCATGCCGGGACGAACGACGCGATCACGGTGTCGCCCGGCTTGACGCGGGTGACCTCGGGCCCGACCGCGAGGACCGTGCCTGCACCCTCGTGGCCCAGGATCATCGGGGCGCCGAGGGGCACCACGCCGGTGGCCGCGCTCACGTCGGAGTGGCACACGCCGCTGGCGTCGATGTGCACGTGCACGCTCTTCGGTCCCAACGGGCCGAGCGTGATCTCCTCGATCACGAGGGGCTCGTTGTACCCCGTCAGCACTGCGGCCTTCATGGAACCCCCCTCGACGACGTCCACCCGATGGTAGGCATTGAGGGAGATGCCCGACGACACGCCCGACGAGACGCCCGACGACACGCCCGACGACGGCGCTGCGGGCACGCCCACACCGGCCCCGCACGGTGACGCGCACCGAGGCGCCGTGCTTGCCGCGTTCTTCGCGAACCTGGCGATCGCGCTCGCGAAGTTCATCGGGTTCGCGTTCACCGGCGCCGCGTCGCTGCTCGCGGAGGGGATCCACTCCGTCGCCGACACCGCGAACCAGGGCCTCCTCATGCTGGGCGCCCGACGGGCGCGGCGCGCGCCGTCGGACCAGCATCCGTTCGGGTACGGGCGGGAGCGCTACTTCTGGGCGTTCGTCGTGTCGATGGTGCTCTTCACCGGCGGTGGGCTCTTCGCGCTCTACGAGGGCGAGGAGAAG
>DASUMF010000290.1:0-5788 GCA_036277835.1 Acidimicrobiia bacterium | reverse complement strand
GGCGGCGGTGCCTTCGTCCGCGCTCATCGCGTAGGGCTGGGCACCGCTCTGGATGATCGCCCGGTGGAAGAGGCCCCGCGCCGCGGGCATGGTGAGCAGCTTGGTGACCTTTCGGCCGCCGCCCGACTCGCCGAAGATCGTCACGTTGCCGGGGTCGCCGCCGAAGCGGCCGATGTTGTCGCGCACCCACTCGAGCGCGAGGACGAGGTCGAGGTTCCCCGCGTTGCCCGAGCCAGCGAAGTCGTCGCCGCCGAGGTCGGCGAGGTGGCAGTAGCCCAGCGGGCCGATGCGATGGTTCAACGCGACGATGACCGCGTCGCCGCGCGTCGCGAGGCGCTGGCCGTCGTAGGCCGCGGAGGTTCCCGCGCCCAACGCGTAGCCGCCGCCGTGGAACCACACCATCACCGGTCGGTCAGCGTCGTCGAGCCCTGGCGTCCAGAGGTTCAGCACGAGGCAGTCCTCGCCGGGCGTGCCGCTGTCGGCGCCGGGCACCGCGTCCGACGACATCAGCGGCGACTCCGGCTGCGGGCACGGTGACCCGTTGACCGACGCGTCCAGCACGCCGGTCCACGGCGCGCGCGCAGTCGACGGCCGGAAGCGCTGCTCGTCGCCGGTCGGCGCGCCGTACGGGACCCCTCGGAAGGCGAACGTGGCGCCCGCGCGACGGCCGCGGACGACGCCGGCAGTCGTCGTGACGAGCACGTCGCTCGCGGCTGTCATGTCTCGTCCCCGGGTGATCGCTCAGCCGATCGGCTGAGCGACGAGACCCGGCTCGTAGAGGCTGTTGGGGGCGACGCGATCGTCGCGCACGCCGCGTGCGTGCGCCGCCCGGCCGGGGAGGAAGCTGCCGTCGTCGTCGACCTCGATCCCGACCGATCCGTAGCTGGTGAGGATGGCAGACCGCGATTCGGGTGTGAGCACGGGCACACCGGCGTGGACGTCGCGCGGCAGGCCGCCGTTGCCGCCCGTGCACCACTGGAAGTACTTCATGTGCGCGATCGGGTGGCTCCCCCGCGCGATGATCGGTGCCTGGAAGTCGAAGAACGCGCGGAGTGCCGGTTCCATGGCGTCGTGGACCCGCATCGCACGCTCGAAGTCGCCGTCGGCACAGGCCTCGACGAAGTCGACGACGAAAGGATGCGAGGGCGACTGCACCGCCTCGACGTTCCAGGGCCCGGTGAACTGCGCCCCGTAGTGCTTCGCCAACAGCGGGAAGAGATCGAGGTTCACCGGACCGACGAGGAGGCGGTCGGCGAGCCGCTCGCACACGACGAACGCGGTCGCCGCACTCATCGGCTGCGTGAGCTTGATCGCCACGACGTTCGCCACGTCAGCGAGTGAGTCGAACACGTCGAGCGCGATGCCGGACGGCCCCCGATCGGGGTGTCGCGGATCGAGCGACGCGTAGAGCATGACGGGCAGCTCGGTCGCCTCGATCACCGACCGGTACCACGCGACCAGGTCGCTCTCGCTCGCGTCGCGGGTGCGCGGGTTCGAGACGAAGATGTAGCTGCACCCGAGCTCGGCGCATCGCTGGGCGAACGCGACGTCGTCCTCGGCCGACGCGCCGGTGGTGGTGCCGCTCACCAGGATGCGCCCGTCGGCCTCGTCGAGCATCACCTCCAGCATCCGGGTGGACTCGTCGAGATCGAGGCCGGCGCGGCTGGCGTAGCACGAGAAGAAGCCGTGCTCGATGCTGTTGGCGACGTCGAGGCGGATGGCCTCTTCGTCGAGCGCGGCGAAGTCGGGCGTGAAGGAGGGCGAGAGGATCGGCTCCGCGCCCCGCAGCTGTGACCGGGCCCAGTCCTTTTGACTGCTCTGCGGCTGACTGCTCCGGGGCTGACTCATCCGCTCGACTCCTGCTCAACCGGCGTGCGTGAACGTCATGCGCCCGACGGCGTCGTTCGCCATCGAGCTGTACCAGAGCACGCCGTCGTGGTCGAAGACCAGCGTGAACGGTGCGCTCTTGCGCGTCGCGCAGGGGAAGTGCGACACGTCACCGTCGGTCGTCAGTCGACCGATCGCGCTCCCGATGAACTCGGTGAACCACAGCGCGCCGTCGGGACCGACGGTCAGCTCCATCGGCCGTCGCGGCTTGCCCTCGGCGACCGAGAACTCCGTGATCTTGCCGTCGGTCGTGATCCGCCCGATGGAATCGTTGCTGCTGATCGTGAACCAGCAGGCACCGTCGGGCCCGGCGACGATGTGGTACGGCGACTGTCCGGCGGTCGGGATGTCGAACTCGGTGAACTCACCCGACGGTGTCATGCGCCCGATCTTGTTGACGAAGTGCTCCACGAACCAGATGTTCCCGTCGGCACCGACCGCGACGCCGACGGGGCCTGCGACGGGCGTCGGGACGTCCCAGTCCTGGACCTGCCCGCCCTCGCGGACACAGCCCACGCGGTTCCCTTTGAACTGGGTGAACCACACGGTTCCGTCGGGCGCGTGGGTGATGCCGAACGGCGAGCTCGACGGGGCCGGGTTGTTCGCGGTGTTGAACCACTCCTTGCCCGGCGCGCCCGCGGCCTTCGCGATCTCGTCGAGCGAGTGCGTGGGAGGGCTCAGCACCGGGTACTCGGCGAGCACGCCCTCGGGTGTGACGTGGCCCACCGCGTTGCCCTGGAAGTTCGTGAACCACATGGCGCCGTCGGCGCCGGCGGTGAGTCGGTGCGGCGAGTTGGGCGGGTCGGGGATGAGGTACTGCGTGACCTCGCCGTCGGGCGTGATCGTGCCGACCTTCCCGCTGTTCGACTCGGTGAACCAGACCTGCCCGGTCGACGAGACGCCGGTGCCGATCAGGACCGCGCCCAGGTCCTGGTTGATGCCGGGGCTGTCGGGCGCGTGCGCGATCGGAACCACGAACTCCACGACCTCGGACACGAGGTCGTCCGAGCCCACCCATGCCGCGCGCCCAGCTGCCATTCCGTGCTCCTGTCGACCTGCGCTCGCCTGTGCGAGGGGCGGAGAATATACGATCTGAACGTGACGAATATACGATCTGCCACGATGCAGCGCACGCCGAGCGCCGAACGGCCGGCGATCCGCGCGCCGCTCGCCGTGGGCGGCGAAGCAGCGAACCGGCGAGAGGAGATCGCCGCGTACCTGCGCAGCGAGATCTTCGGCGGTCGGCTCCGGCCCGGCACCAAGGTCGACCAGGACGCCGTCGCCGCAGCGATGGGCACCAGCCGCATCCCCGTCCGCGAAGCGCTCGTCATCCTCGAACGCGAGGCGCTGGTCGTGTGGTCGCCGTTCCGTGGGACCTTCGTCACCGACTTCACCGAGCAGGACGTGCGTGACCACTTCGCGCTGCTCGCCGGCGTGGGAAGTGTGATCCTCCGGCGTCTCCGCGAGCGAGGCGATCCCGACCTGATGCAGCATGTCGTCGAGACGACCGATCGCTGCTTCGAGTCGCCCGACGAAGCGACGGCGATCGCGCGCCTCGCCGACGTGTGCGAGATGTTCCGAGCCGCCGGTGTCTCGCACCGGCTCATCCGCGAGTTCGAGAGCCTGACCTCCGCGCTCCCGCTCTGGCGGTTCGCCGAGGCCCGTCCACCTCGGCACACGAGTGGGCGCAGCACCTACTACGAGGTGCTGGGCGAACGAGTCATCCGTGGCCTCCGGCGCGAGGGCGTGTGGAGCACGAAGGGAAGCGAGTTGTGACTTCCCCAGCTTCGACCGTGGCCCCATCGGTGTCGGATCAGCTGCCAACGGTCGTCGACGTCGTCGTGATCGGCGCAGGGCACAACGGACTCGTCGCGGCCGGCTACCTCGCGAAGGTCGGCCTGCGCGTCGCCGTCGTCGAAGCCGCGGAGACCCCGGGCGGTATGACGGCGTCCGGCCCGCTCATCGCCGACGCGCCCGGGCACATCATCAACTCCTGCGCGGTCGACATCATCTCGATGTTGCACTCGCGGATCCCCGCCGAGCTCGAGCTTCGAGAGCACGGGCTCCAGATCGTGAAGGCCGACCCCGGGTACGTGTCGCTGCATCCCGACGGGTCGTCGCTCGCGCTCTGGCGCGATCACGCGCGCACGGCCGCCGAGATCGAGCGCTACTCGCGCGCCGACGCGCGCGCGTTCCTGGAATTCACCGACCTGCTCAACGTGCTGATCGGGGCGGTCCTCCCCGTGCTCGGCGTCGACTTCGGGCGCCCCGACCCGAAGGCGCTGTGGGCGAGCGCGAAGGTCGCGGCGAAGCACCGCTCCCGCCTCGGCGACATCGCGGCCCTGCTCACGGGTTCGGCAACGGCCGCGGCGGAGGAGCGCTTCGAGCACCCGGTCACGTTGGGCGCGTTGGTCAACATCGCGGCGGGCGCGGGCCCCGTCGACGTGCCGGGCAGCGGTCTGGGCTTCCTCCTCCTGGCGCTGATCGGTCGAGTCGGTGTCGGCCGGCCGATCGGCGGCATGCAGTCGCTCACCGACGCGCTGGTGCGCAGCCTCCGGGCGAAGGGTGGCACGCTCACCACGGGTGCCCCGGTGCAGGAGATCCTGCACGCCGGGAAGCGGGTGCGCGGCGTCCGTCTCGAGGACGGGCGGGTGATCGAAGCCCGATCGGTGGTCGCCACCTGCGACCCGTGGATCACCTTGCGCGAGCTCGTCTCTGACGACGTCGTCGACCGGAGGACGGCGGCGCGGCTCGACTTCACGCCCGCCAACGGCACCGGCGCGGGCGTGTTCAAGATCGACATGGCCTTGAACGCGCACATCGCCGCGCTGCAACACGATCGCTCCGACGTCGACATGCGCATGCCGACCCTCATGCTCGGGACCGAGGAATCGGTGCGCGATTCCTACGCCGCAGCCGCGCGAGGTGATCTGCCCGACGACCCCAACGTGTGGGTTGTGTCACCGTCGGGCATGGACCCGACCCAGGCGCCCGAAGGTCAGGAGTCGCTCTACATCTACTCGCTGGCCGCGCCAGTGCATCCGCGCGACGGGTGGGACACGCAGCGCGCGCCGGCCGTCGACAGCATCCTCGCCAAGGTGGGGAAGTACATCGGCCCACTCGAGGAAGCCGAGCTCGGCCGACTCGTCGAGACGCCCGAAGATCTCGGTGCGCGGCTGCGCGTGCGCAACGGGTGCGTGACCCACATCGACATGGGCCTGCTCCGGTCCGGGCCGCTCCGCCCCACCATCGGGCTCGGCACCGGCAAGACTCCACTCGACGGCCTCGTGCTCGGCGGATCCGGGATGCACCCGGGCGGCGGCGTCACCGGCCTCCCCGGCCGGACCGCGGCCACCCGCACCGAGCGCTATCTCAAGAAGCGCGGCTGAGCGGCGAGCACCGTCACCAGACAACCCTGATCGCGAGACAGAAGCGAGGAACTCATGACAGGCAAGGACAGCACGCACGCGCCGGGTGAGATCGAGCGCCTCGTGCAGGAGTGGTTCCGCTCGTACTCGGAGAAGGACTTCGACGCGCACAACGCGTTGATCCACGACGACGCCGAGGTCATCTACCCGGAGATGTGCTTCGTCGACCCGGACATGAAGGCGGGCAAGGACTTCCTGGTGACGACGCTGGAGAAGGACGAGGCGAACTTCCTCGACCTCAAGCAGACCGTGACCAACCTGTGGGTCGTGGGCGACACCGCGATCGTCGAAGGGTTCTTCAGCGGGAGCACGCTCGGCGGCACGATCGCCGACGACGCCTCGGGCTCCGAGATGAAGCTCCGCTTCCTCCACCACATGGAGTTCCAGGACGGCAAGGTGATCCTGATGCACGCGTACTACGACACCGC
This sequence comes from Acidimicrobiia bacterium, assembly GCA_036277835.1. GTDB lineage: Bacteria > Actinomycetota > Acidimicrobiia > IMCC26256 > DASPTH01 > DASUMF01. The sequence continues at coordinate 45 of DASUMF010000290.1, read as the reverse complement.
GCTGCTGTACCAGATCCAGCTCGGGTTGGAAGGCCCGACCAAGGA
>DASUMF010000289.1:0-3167 GCA_036277835.1 Acidimicrobiia bacterium | reverse complement strand
TAGATGGTCGTCGCGTCGCGCGCGTCGCAGGTGAACCGCACGTACCAACGGTGCAGCTCAGGGTCGTACTCGACCGTCTGCACGTGGTCCTCGGCTGCGACCGGACCTTCGAGATGGTTCGCGACGAGGTCGTGCGCGGCGTCGCGGTCGACGATGGATCCGTGATCCGGTTCGGGCGTCAGCTGCACTGCACGGGAGCGCGGGCGCCGAGGTCGTGATAGTGACGACGGAGGCGCGCCGCCGCGAGGTTCCAGCGGAACCGTGACGCGTGCCGCACCGAGTTGGCGCTCATCGTGGCGTGCTCCGTGTGGAGCACGCGCTCGATCGCGCTCGCGAACTCGGCGGCGTCGCGCTGCTCGACGAGGATGCCGGTGCGCCCGTCGTCGACAACGATCCGGAGCCCGCCCACGCTCGACGCGACCACGGGGGTACCGCACGCAGCCGCTTCCAGCGCCACCAACCCGAACGACTCACTGCGCGACGGCACGACGCACACGTCGGCCGCCTGGTAGTAGGTGGCGAGCTTCTCGTGGGGCTGTGGCGGCACGAAGCGCACGCGCGTCCCGAGGCCGAGGTCGTCGACCAGTGCGTGCAGACGGTTGAGCTCCGCTTCGCCGTCGGGGCCGCTCGGCCCTCCCACGACGAGGAGCACGGTGCGACGGTCGGCAACGTGCGCGAGGGCGCGCACCGCGAGGTCGGCACCCTTGAGCGGCTGGATGCGCCCGACGAAGAGCAGCGTGGGTCGTCCCGCCACGCCCAGGGCGCGCTTGGCGGCCGCCTGGTCGCCGGGCATGAACAGCGCGGCGTCCACGCCCTGGGGCACGATCTCGATCCGCGCCGGGTCGGCGCCGTAGTGCTCCACCAGCTGCGCACGCTCGTCGACGGTCGACGCCACGACGAGGTCGGCGCACCGCACCACTTCGGCCTCGACCCGGGGTCGGAGCGCGACCTCGTCGTCGAGCCCGACCTCGGCCTTCACCCGTTCGAGCGAGTGGAACGTGGTGACGAGCGGCAGGCCGAGCTCGTGCTTGAGACGGTGCCCGACCGCTCCCGACACCCAGTAGTTGGCGTGGAGCACGTCGTAGTCGGTGCCGCAGCGCTCGAGCTTCTCGCGCGCCGCGTCGGTGAAGGGCGCGACGAGATCCGGGAACTGGCTGCGTGGCACGGGAGCCCGCGGGCCGGCGTCGACGTGCAGGACCCTGAAGCCCGGCTCGACCACCACCACGGGCGGCTGCTCGGGGTGCTCGCTGCGGGTCAGCACGTCGACCTGCACGCCCGCCCGGGCCAGCGCCGACGCCAGCGCACGCACGTAGACGTTCATGCCGCCGGCATCGCCACCACCCGGTTGCGCGAGAGGTGACGTGTGCACGCTCAGCATGGCGACTCGCATAGCCCGACGATCCTACTAGGGCCGACTCGTTGCGAGTCCGGGGCCTACTCGGCGCGCAGACGCTCCGCGAGCACGAGGTCGATGCGATCGATGACGGCGAACAGCGCGCGCCGCTGGTCCGAGACCTCGCGCTCGAGCCCGCGCAGCCCGGTGATGGCCTCGTGGAGCTGGTCCTCGGTCAGCGCGGGGATGTCGGAGAGCGTGGCCTCCAACGCCTCGAGCTGCGGTGCCCACTCGCTGTCCTGCTCGGGTGCCATCTGCATCGGCAGCCGGCTGGTGGCCGGATCGCCGCGGGGCCCCGAATCGGCGAGGATCTGGGGCAGCAGCTCGATGAGCTCGCCGACGCTGCCGCCACGTTCGCGCCGGCCGATCTCGGCCTCGAGGATGTCCATCCGCGCCTGCGCGAGGCGTCGAACGTACGACACCTCGGTCTCGAGCTCGAGGCACTCGGCGTGCATCGCCCGCAGGTCGTCGATCGACCGGGCCTCGAGATCGGCGAGGTACTCCTCGTCGAGGACCTTGGTGCTCCGTGCGTTGCTCCGTGCGTTCGTGTCGTCCATGTCCGCCATCTGTCGGCTCAGCACCCCGCGCCTTTGAGCGTGGGGTACGGATTCGCGCGGGACCCGTTGGGGCCACCCAGGCGGATCTCGAAGTGGAGGTGTGGCGCAGAGGCGTTGCCGGTCATGCCGGTGAGCCCGATGATCTCGCCCTGGCTCACGTCGCGCGCCCCGCCGACGAACGACGAGAAGTGCGCGTAGAAGTAGGTGTTGCCGTCGCTCGCACTGAGGTATGCGGTGTTGCCACCGTCGCCCTCATTGGCCACGTAGCGCACCGACCCCGACTTCACCGCGACTGCCGGCGTGCCGGTGGGGACGAACATGTCGATCCCCGGGTGACCACGCGCGCCGCCGAAGTCGTCGCTGTACGCCGCGCCCGACACCGGGCACTGGAACCCGCCGATCGGTGTGCCGATCACCTGTCCGGGCCCGGTGTCGCTCACGGTCTGGCTCGCGGCGATCGACGCGCGCTCGGCCGCGAGCGCCTGGCTCTTCGCTGCGTCCTCTGCGGCCTTCGCGGCCGCGATCTCGGCGTCGAGCTTGGCCTGGAGTGCGGACGCGGCCTGCTGCGCGTCGGCGAGCTTGCCCTGGAGGTCGGCCGACTTCGCCTCGAGCTGCGACTTCACCGCCTGTTGCTGCGACTCCTGGGCGCGGAGCGTGTCCTGTTGGCTGTGCAGGTCCTCGTTGATCGCGGCCAGCTTGCGGACGGCGGTGTTGTCGCGCTCGTTCGCCTGGTCGAGCAGCTGCGAGCGGCGCGCCGCCTCGACGGGGTTGCCGGCATCCACGACGATGTCGAGGTCCTGGCCCTTGTGCGTGTACGCGTACACCGCGCGCTGGCGCACGATGCTCTGGAGCTGGGCGGCCTTGGCCTTCAGCTCGTCGATCGACGCCTCGAGCGCGGCGATGTGCTGCTCCGTCTCCGCCAGCTTGTTCTCGGCAGCGGAGAACGCGGCGACGGCCTCGTTCGCCGAGTCGCGCGCCTCGGTCAGATGCGCGCGCGCGGCTTCGAGGTCGTCGGAGGTGGACGCGAACGACGCGGAGACCCACAGGGCCGGGACGAGTGCCATGGCCATCGCAATGACCGCGGTGAGGACGCGTCGAGATACAGGCATCAGCAGGTGGAGGCGAGCACTGAAAGTCGCCAGGCGTTCGGACGACGCTAGCAGCCCCTGCACGCCGCCTGGGCTCTCGCGCGCGGTCGGCCGGAGAGGCGAGCCCCG
>DASUMF010000288.1:0-3765 GCA_036277835.1 Acidimicrobiia bacterium | reverse complement strand
GCGAGCCGCGGGCCTGTCGAACCAGGCGTTCTACCGTCACTTCCCCAGCCGCGACGAGCTCGTCGCGGCAGTGGCCGAGGCGGGCGCGCATCGTCTCGTGGAGTACGCAGCGCACCAGATGGGCAAGGAGGCGACGCCGGCCGGGCAGATCAGGGCGTGGATCGTGGCGGTGCTCTCGCAGGCCGGGAACCCCGAGGTGGCGCACGCGACCCGAGCCGTGCTCTGGAACCTGCGCGTGCTGCCGCGCCCCGTCGGCGACCCCGACACGAGCTCGATGCACGCGTGGGCGGGCGAGCTGCTCGTCGCGCCGCTGGCCGAGCTGGGGTCGCCTGACCCGGCGCGGGATGCGGCGGCCGTCACCGACGTCGCCTTCGGCCGCCTCGACCACCACCTCTGGGGGCCGGCCCCCACGGCGGAGGACGTCGACCACGTCGTCGCCTTCTGCCTCGCCGCGGTGCGTCCGGCTGGACAGACAGACGTTCTCTCGTGGTAGAACCACGTTCTCACGCGCTGGGAGGCGACCATGGCCTGGGACTTCTCGACTGACCCGGAGTGGCAGGAGCAGCTCGACTGGATCGAGCGGTTCTGCCGCGAGGAGATCGAGCCGGTGGTGCTCGCGTTCCCCGCGGCGCTCTACAGCCGGACGCACGCACCGGCGGCGATCCGCGCGCTCGTCGACGGGCTCAAGCAACAGGTGAAGGACCAGGGGCTGTGGGGGATCTTCCTCGACAAGGAGATCGGGGGCCCCGGGTTCGGGCAGCTGAAGCTCGCGTTGGTGAACGAGATCCTCGGGCGCTACTCGGCCGCGCCCGCGATCTTCGGCTGCCAGGCTCCCGACACCGGGAACATGGACATCATCGCCAAGTACGGCACCGAGTACCAGAAGAAGAAGTGGCTCGAGCCGCTCTTCGCGCAGGAGATGCGGTCCTGCTACTCGATGACGGAACCGCAGGGCGGGAGCGACACCCGCAACTTCAAGACCCACGCGGAGAAGGACGGCAACGAGTGGGTCATCAACGGGGAGAAGTGGTTCTCGAGCTTCGGCAAGACCGCCGACATCATCATCGTGATGTGCAACAACGGCATGTTCATCGTGGAGCAGGGCACACCGGGGCTCGAGTTCCTCGAGGGTGCGGGGATCCACGCGCACATCCGCTACAACAACGTGCGAGTGCCCGCAGAGAACCTGCTCGGGCCTGAAGGCGGCGCGCATCAGGTCGCGCAGTTCCGCCTCGGCGGCGGCCGCATCCACCACGCGATGCGCGCAGTCGCCCAGGTGAAGCTCGCGCTCGACATGATGTGCGAGCGCGCCATCTCGCGGTACTCGCGCGGCGTGCTCATCGGCGAGCACCAGATGGTGCAGAACGACATCGCGGAGTCGTACATGGAGGTCGAGATGCTTCGCCTCCTCGTGCTGCAGACCGCGTGGAAGATCGACAACACCGACGGTCGCGAGACGCGCGCCGACATCGGCGCCTGCAAGATCATGGCGGCCAAGACGTTGCGCGACGTCGTCTACCGCGCCAACCACATCCACGGCGCGCTCGGCACCACCAACCTCACCCCGTTGCAGGGGATGTGGGAGACGGCTCCGTACATGTCGATGATGGACGGCCCCGACGAGGTCCACAAGGTCGTGATCGCGAACACCCTCATGAAGCGCTACACGCCGCACGAGGGTCTGTTCCCGCGTGAGTACATCCCGGCGAAGCGTGCCGCCGCCCGCGAGAAGTTCCAGCACCTCATCGACTCCGATCCCGAGGTGAAGGAGCACGTCGAGCAGATGGACCGCTACGCCGAGATGCGCAGTTGAGCTCGCCGCTCGACGCCTTCGATCTCACCGGCAGGGTGGCGGTGGTCACCGGCGGCGCACGCGGCATCGGGCGAGCGCTCTCGTGGGGCCTGGCCGGCGCCGGCGCCGACGTGATCATCGCGAGCCGCAACCTGGCGAACTGCGAAGAGGTCGCAGCCGAGATCACCGCCGCGACCGGTCGGCGGACCTGGGCGCGCCGGCTCCACGTCGCGCACTGGGACGAGATCGCACCGTTCGCCGAGGAGGCATGGACGCGGTTCGGGAAGGTCGACATCCTCGTGAACAACGCGGGGATGTCACCGCTGTACGACGATCTCCTCGAGGTCAGCGAGGAGTACTGGGAGAAGGTCGTCGGCGTGAACCTGAAGGGGCCGTTCAAGATGACCGTCGAGTTCGGCAGTCGGATGTTCGCGGCCGACGGCGGCTCGATCATCAACCTCAGCACGCTGGCCTCGCTCAGCCCGATGCCGAACACGATCCCCTACGGCGCCGCCAAGGCAGGGCTCAACGTGATGGCGAAGGGCTTCGTGCGCGCGTGGGGCCGCAAGGTGCGCGTGAACACGATCATCCCGGGTGCGTTCCGTACCGACGTGACGCGCTTCTGGGCGTCGATCCCCGAGGGGATCGGCGAGCCCGAGGAGATGGTCGGGGCGGTGCTCTACCTCGCGAGCGATGCGGCGAGCTACACCACGGGCGCGGAGCTGAAGGTGGCGGGGCCCGCCTGAGGTCCGTCGGCGGCCGCGCGCACGATCTCATCGAACCGACAGGAGCAACGGATGCCCGCCAAGGAACTGGACGAGGCCGACTTCACCCGACGACTCGCGACCGCGCTCGGCCGCGACGTCGAGCCGGTGGCGCCGCTCACCGGCGGTGCCTCGAGCCTCACCTACTGGACGACGGTCGTCGGCAGCGGTGACCGGGTCGTCGCCAAGGTGTGCCCACCCGGGCTCACACCCACGCGCAACCGCGACATGTTGCGCCAGGCGCGGGCGCAGCGTGCGCTCGCCGGCTCGGCGGTGCCGGTGCCGACGGTGCTGGCCGAGGATGCGGGCGACCCGCCCGACGTGCCGCCGTTCTTCGTGATGGCGTTCGCGCCCGGGGAGTGCGTCGAGCTCTCGTTCCTCCCGCCCGAGAGCACGCCGCCGGCCGACGAGATCCGCGGCCGTCAACTGGAGACGGCACACGTCATGGGCGAGCTCCACAAGCTCGACGTCGACGCGATCGGCCTCGGCGACGAGCCCGTCACGACGCTGACGCAGGAAGCGCAACGTTGGACCGACTCGCTCGACGCCTGCGAAGAGGATCTGCGCGCGGGCTCCGAAGACGTCGGTGCACGACTGCTCGAGACGGTGCCCGAGGAACAGGCACCCCGTCTGCTCCACGGCGACGTGCGCACCGGCAACGTGCTCGCCGAGGGTGCGCACGTCACGTCGGTGATCGACTGGGAGATCTGGTCGATCGGTGACCCGCGCGTCGACCTCGCGTGGTTCCTGCTCTTCGTCGAGGACGAGACGCGGCCCAATCCGCCGGGAACGCCGTCGGTCGAGGAGCTCCTCGACGCGTACGAGGGCACGGTGGGCGCGCCGGTGACCGACCTCGACTGGTTCCGGGCGCTCGTGCGCTACAAGCAGTTCTCCGCCGGTGCGTTCATCACCCGCAACGCGCGTCGACGGGGGGCACCCGTGGTGATCGCCGACAACTCCGAGAACGCACTCCTCGCGTCGGCGCGCACGTTGCTGGCCTGACCCTGCGCGCGCCGTGCGGCAGCGCTGCCGCGCCGGCCCAATGCCTTGGTGTGCAAGCGCAGCGCGGCGGTAGTGTCCGACCTGGCGCCTGAGGCTTGGTCCCGGGAAGCCAGACACCGTGAAGGACGACGAGTGGCGCGCGGACCGGTCGACCAGGAGAAGCAGGCTCGTCGAGCCGGTTGGCGGCTCATGGCCCGGTTGCTCCTG
>DASUMF010000287.1:0-10107 GCA_036277835.1 Acidimicrobiia bacterium | reverse complement strand
GGCTGCCATGTTCGCAACACCTCACCACCGACGAGGAGCATGAGGAGCACGCTCAGGTACACGTACCGGCTCTCGGTTCCGCCGATGTCGTTCCCGCGGTCGTAGGTGAGCAGGAGCCAGTACGCGACGAGCATGGCGATGCAGTTCGCGAAGCGTCCGGCGATCGGCCAGGTGCGCACCACCTGCACCGCCACGATGATCAGGAACACGAGCGCGATCAGCTTGCCGACGAGCAAGGACGTCCCGAGCAACGACCGTGCCGCATGGCCGGCGAGGGTCGTGGTGTAGGGGTCGAAGTGGGTGAGGTTCTCGAACGCACCGTCGGACGCGCCGTTGGTGGCGTACCAGACCAGGTACATCGCGATCGGGACCGCGACGATCCAGAGCCTGCGCCGGTCGCGTCGCGTCCAGAGGAGCTCCACGAGCGCGCCGCCCGCGAACACGAGCCCGAGCCCGCCGCTCAGGACCGATGCGGTGATGGCGAGCATCGCGCCGACGTCGCCCACCCGATCGCGCCGATCGAGCAGGAGGAGGGCGCCGACACCGGCGGCCGCGCTGAGCAGGTAGGTGATCTGGAACGCCCAGAGGAGGTCCTGCCACGCGTTGCCGAGCAACAGCATCATCACCGCGGCCAGGAGCGCGTAGAGCACCGGTGCGCGACGGCGCAGGTACACGAACAGGAGCACGCAGGTGAGGACGTGCAGGCCGACCAGCAGCAGGAGATACGGCGTGTAGGAGCGGAGCCCGACGGTGCGGAACAACGCGTTGTAGATCGCGACGGGAATCGCGACCAGGTGGCCGTTGTGGGGCCGGACGAAGTCGTCGAACGACGCGTCGCGACGGTGGGTGATGAACCACCACTCGTCGAAGAAGAAGTTGGTGCCTCGTGCCGCGCGCAGGATGAGGGCCGAGGCCACGACCGCGACGGTGCCGACGATCCAGCCCGCGCGCCGCGTGAGCGCGCTGCCCGACGCGCCGTCGACGGCTGGAGTGCCCGTCGTCAACGCGGCCGGTCGCATGCCTGGAGGGTGCCGGTGGTGCTCAGGCGCAGCAGCCACGGCCGGATGCCGTTCGCGGCGAACGTGATGTCGCGCGTCGTGCCGGGCGCGATCGTCGCGATGGGCTCGCGGAACGCGTCGGCGAGCGAGCGGGCCGAGACCTCGACCGGTGCGTCGGCGCTCGCCGTGACCCGCGCGTGGATGGTGTCACCGGTCAGGGTGACGTCACCACTGGGGCCGCCGGCGGTCAGGGTGAGGCACGCGCCATCCTGCTGGAGCGTTCCTGCGGAGCCCTCCACCGTGAAGTCGCGGGCGGTGGGGTCTCCGGTGGCATCGGACCCGACGTCGACGACGCGGCCGAGCGCGAGTGCGATCGTGTTGTCGGCTTCCTCACGGGCGTCCTCGCGCTGCGCGAGGAGCGCGTCGGCGTCGAGGGTCGGGAAGTCGAGCTCGGTGAGCGCGTCGATGATCCCCCCCGCCTTGGGGCCACTCGTCGGTCGGAAGATCGCGGCGTCGCGCGCCGCGCGGTCCGACGCGAGCATCAACGCGCTGAAGCGTGCGCCGTCCCTCGCCGCGAAGCCGGTCAGCACCGATCGGCCGTCGGAGAACGCGCGCACGTTGTCGATGACGCTGAACGACAGCACGAGCACGAGCGCCGCCGCGCCGACCACGACGACCGGACGCGGCAGCGCGCGCGCCGAGGGTGCCTTCGCCACCACCTCCGCGCCGACCAGGATCAGGAAGAGCACGCTGAGGTACGTGTAGCGGTTGCCCACACCGAAGTCGCCGCGGCTGTAGGTGAGCAGCGCCCAGAAGCCGAGCGGCATGGCGATCGTGTTGGCGAAGCGCCCGCTGATGGGCCAGGTGCGAACCACCTGCACCACGACGGCGACCACCACGGCCGCCACCGCAGCGCCCGCCAGCACCGACGTGCCGACGAGGGCGCGACCCGCGTCGCCCGCGAGGGTGTTGGTGAACGAGACGAGGTGCGAGAAGTTCTCGAGCGAACCGTCGGCGCCGCCGTACGCCAGCTGCCACACGGCATACGCGGCGAGGGGCACGCCCACGATCCACAGGCGCCGCTGGTCGCGGCGCGTCCAGAGCAGCTCGACCAGCACGCCACCCGCGAACACGAGACCGATGCCGCCGCTCGCGATCGAGGCCGCGACGGCGACCATGGCGCCGACGTCACCAGCGCGATCGCGCCGGTCGAGCAGCAGCAGCGCAGCGATGCCGGTCGCGGCGCTGAGCAGGAACGTGATCTGGAACGCCCAGAGCAGGTCTTCCCACGCGTGGCCGAGGAACAGCATCAGCACCGTGGCCGCGACGGCGTACACGGCGGGAGCCCGGCGCCGAAGGTAGACGAACAGCAGCGCGCACGTGAGCAGGTGGAAGCCGACGAGCACGACGCGGTACGGCACGTACGACCGCAAGCCGACGGTCGCGAGCAGGATCTTGTAGACGGCCACGGGGATCGCCGTGAGGTGGCCGTTGTGGGAGTCGAGGAAGGAGTCGATCCCACCGCCGCGTCGTCGAGCGATGAACCACCACTCGTCGAGGAAGAAGCTGGTGCCGCGTCCGACGTAGAGGATCAGCGTCGCCGCCGCGAGCCCGGCGACCGCCACGATCCATCCGCCCCGACGCTCGAGGAAACCCGCGCGTCGTGGTGTGTCGTCGGCCCCCATGGTGCTGGGGTCAGCGTAGCGAGAGCGAGAGCGCGAAGTCGTTCGCAGGATCGGTCCACCACGACACGAGCTCGAGCCCTGCGGCACCGAGCTCGGCCGCGACTCCGGCGCGCCGGAACTTGGCGCTGATCTCGGTGCGCAGCTCCTCGCCGTCGGCGAAGGTGAGCTCGAGCCCGAGGCGCTCGATGCGCACCTGCTGGGCCGATGCGGCGCGCAGCCGCATCTCGATCCACTCGTGCTCGGTGTCCCAGCGCGCGACGTGCTCGAAGGACTCGGGCACGAAGTCGGCGTCGAGCTCGCGGTTGACCACGCGCAGCACGTTGCGGTTGAACTCGGCGGTCACTCCGGCCGTGTCGTCGTACGCGGCGACCAGTCGGGCCGGGTCCTTCACGAGGTCGGTGCCGAGGAGGAGCGCGTCACCCGGGGCGAGCCCGTCACTCACGGCGGCGAAGAACTCGCGGCGGGCCGCGGGCTCGAAGTTGCCGATGGTGCTGCCCAGGAACGCGATCACGCGCGTGCCACCACGAGGGAGGGCCGCGAGGTGGTGCTCGAAGTCGCCGACGACGGCGTGGACGCTGATCCCGGCGTACTCCTGCGCGATGTCACCGGCCGAGGCGCGCAGCGTGGCCTCGCTCACGTCGAACGGCACGAAGCGCCGCAGCGTGCCTTCCTTCGCGAGCGCGTCGAGCAACAGGCGCGTCTTCTCGGACGTGCCGGAGCCGAGCTCCACCAGCGTGTCGGCACGGGTGAGCGCGGCGACGTCGGGGGCGCGCTCGAGGAGGATGGCTCGCTCGGTGCGTGTGGGGTAGTACTCCGGCAGCCGCGTGATCTCGTCGAACAGCTCGCTGCCGCGATCGTCGTAGAACCACTTCGGCGGCAGGGTCTTCGGCGTGCTCGTGAGTCCGGAGCGGACGTCGGCCTCGAGCGCGCGGGTCGCGGCGCCCGGCTCGAGCAGCACCTCCACCTCGACCCCTGGCGCCTCGCCGCCGGGCGCCTCGCCGCCGGGCACCTCGACATCCGGCACCTCGACATCCGGCACCTCGACATCCGGGTCGCTCACCGCGCCCCGATCGTGACCTGCGCGTCCTCGCCCGCGGCGGCGACGGTCACCGTCGCGCCCTCGGGGACCTCGCGCCATCCGGGTCCGTCGTCGAGCGGCTCCGACACGATGGTCGATCCTCGGACGAACAGCGAGCGACCTGACCGCGTGGCCGCGATCTGGGTGCCGTCGGTGAGGAGCAGGTTGATGCGGGCCGTCGCGACCTCGTGCACGTCGCCGGCCACAGCACCGAGCGCGACGGCCGGCGGCTCGCCCGCGTCGAGCCGGTCGAGCACCATCGCGAACAGGACCTCCGAATCGGTGTCGCCGACGATCTGTGCGCGCCGCGCCGCGCTCACCCGTGCGCGGAGCCCTGGGCCGACGTCGTCGTGGAACCCGCGGACGATGCCGTTGAGCGAGAAGAGCCAGCGTCCGGAGCGGAACGGGGCGTTGCCGGTGGCGGTGACCGCGGCGCCGGGTGAGGCCAGGCGCGCGGCGGCGAGGAAGGCGCCGGTGGTGATGGTGCGCGCGCTCGCCGCGAAGTCGCGGTCGTCCCACACCGAGGTGACGGTCCGGTACAGCTCGGGCTCGACGGCGCCGTCGGCGTACCAGCCGACGCCCCACCCGTCGGGATTCGTGTCACCCGTCTCCTGATGCCGCGGGTGGCGGGCCTGGGCGCAGAGCGAGTGCGACGAGCCGAACAGGGGAGCGTGGAGGTCGATCGGCGTGCCCACGTACGCGAGGTGTCGACACATGGCGATCAGGCGTCGCGCGCGCAGCGGAAGCCGGCGAAGATCTGGCGCCGGATGGGGAAGTCCCAGTTTCGGAACGTGGTGCGCACCGCGGATCGGTGCGTGGCCCACGAGCCGCCGCGCAGCACCTTGTAGTCGGGGCCGAAGAACACCTCGGAGTACTCGCGGTACGGGAACGATCGGAATCCCGGGTACCCGTGGAAGTCGGACGAGGTCCACTCCCACACGTCGCCGAGCAGGTGGTGGACGCCGAGGTCGCTCGCACCCGCGACACGGGTGCCGACGGGGCTGGGCGCCCAGCGGTGCGACGATGGTTCGTCGGCGCTGAGGTCGGGCCAGAGGTTGGCCGCGGCGGCGTCGGCGCCCTGTGCGGCGCGCTCCCACTCGGCCTCGGTGGGGAGCCGCGCGCCGGACCACCGTGCGAAGGCGTCGGCCTCGAACCAGCACACGTGTTGCACCGGCTCGTGCGCCGGGAGCGCTTCGACGCGCCCGAAGCGCCGACGGGTCCACCCACCGCCGCCGCCGTCGCGCACCCAGAACTCCGGGGCCACGAGACCGGCCTGGCGCCGCCACGCCCACCCCGCGTCGCTCCAGTGGCGCGGGTCGTCGTAGCCGCCGTCGTCGACGAACTGCAGGTACGCCTCGTTGGTGACCGGCGCGGTGTCGATGCGGAAGGGCGCGAGGGTGACCTCGTGCGCAGGGTGTTCGTTGTCGTACGACCACCCCGGCGCGCTCGTGCCCATCACGAACGTGCCGCCAGGGACGAGGACGTCGGGCGGCAGCTCGGCAGGCGGGGCCGATGCCGTGATCGCATCACCGGCGAGCGGATGCACGAAGTCGCCTGCGAGTTGCAAGGTGGCCAGCATCGTCTCGGCGTGCTGGTGCTCGTGCTGCACGACCATGCCGTACACGAACCCGCTGGCGAGCAGCGGGTCGGGGCCGTCGGGTGCGAGACGATCCTCACCGACGGAGCGGAGCACAGCCGCCGTGCGCTCGCGGACGGACGCGACGAACGCGCGCGCGCCCGGCGCGTCGAGGATCGGCAGGCTCGACCGCTCGCGACGTGGGTGCTTGAACGCGTCGTAGATGTCGTCGTAGCGCGCGTCGGTGGGCGGCGCGTCGGTGAGGGCACGCACCAGCCACAGCTCTTCGTAGTGGCCGATGTGCGCGAGGTCCCAGCACAGCGGTGACATCAGCTCCGACACCTGCCGCTGCTGCTCGTCGGCGGGAACCGGGTCGAGGATGGTCAAGGTGCCGGCGCGTGCGAGTTCGAGCGCGTCGAGGATCTCGGCGTCGTCGTGCGCGGCGGCGTGCTCGGTCGCGGTCGTGGTCACGGTCAGGTGACGGCGCGGAGCCAGGTCGGGTCGGCGTGCAGATCGTCGGCGGGGCAGCGGCCTCGCGCGATGAACCGCTCGTAGTAGGTCTCGGCCGCTTCGATGGTGGCCCGGTCGGCGCCCACCGTCGCCAGCGCCGGCAGTGCAGCGGCGAAGCAACGCTCGACCACTGCTTCGATCGTGGGGTCCGACATCGCGAGGCGCTCCGCGTCGGCGCCGCGGTGGCGCAGCGCGGGCGCTTCACGATCGACGACCTCGGCCGCCTCGGGAGCGTCGAGCAGCGCGGTGGCGATCGCCACCGCGACCGGCCACCACTCGTCGGGGAGCATGTCGATGGTGCGGAGCTCGAGCCACCCGCGGGGGCGCACCGGCGGGAACAGGGTGGTGAGGTGGTACTCGAAGTCGTCGAGGGTGGGCCAGCCGAGCTCGTGGCCGTCGTGGATCCAGCGGGCGAAGGGCAACGGGCGGCTCGGCACCTCGCACGCGTCGCCGACCCGCACGAGCATCACCGGCGCCTCCAACGCGTACGTCGTCCACGCGGTGGCCGCGCTGAGCCCCGCGCGCGCGGCAGGGCGGGTGCGGCGAGGGTCGATCCCGCGCCACACCGCGAGGCGGCTCGACCGCCAGCCGGTGGGCGTGCCGTCGACGTCGAACGGCGAGTTCGCGAAGGCGGCGGCGAGCACGGGGGTGAGATCGTGGGCGCGCTGCCACCGGAGGTCGACGAGCGCGGCGCCGCCGAGATCGAGGTTCACCTGCACGGACGCGGTGTTGCGCATCATCGTTCGGCCGCGTGGCCAGCGCGTGTCGAAGTAGGCCTCCATCGCCGCGTAGCGCGGTTCGGTGACCACCCGGTCGCGCATCCCCGACGGGTCGAGCCCGATGCCACGCAACGTGACACCCGCCGGATCGAGCGCGGCACGGACGCTGGCGACGTCGGCGGTCATCGCGCCGATCGCACTGCCGACGCCCACGTGGGCAGGCCCGCTCAATTCGAGCTGACCACCCGGCTCGAAGGTGAGCCGGCTCGCACCCGGCAACGACGATTCGACGAGCGGCCGCAGCTCAGCCGGACCGGGAACGGTCGTGCCGGGCGCATGGTTCGTGACCCACTCGAGCTCGATGCCCACCTGCTGTGCGCCCTGATCGGCGAACACGTGCTCATCGACGTGTCGACGGATGTCGCGCGTGGTGATGCAGCGGGAGGGCGACGGCACGGCTACCGATACCCGAACGCGGACGCGACCCAACCGAGGTTGCGAACCGGTGCCAGCCACACGTGGGCGCCAATCATCTCGGTCACGGTACCTGCCTGCCGGGTGAACCGATGGTGAAGATCGTTCGCCGCGCGTCGGCGATGTGGATGACGGGCCGCGCTGCCTGCTGCACGGCAGAACCGGCGGGTGTGCCGCGGTAGCGTCGGCCCGGTGCGCGTGCTGCTCGACGTCTCGGCAGTGCCCAGCGATCCGAGGGGCGCCGGACGCTACGTGTCGGAGCTCGCGCGACACGTGGTCACGGGGGCGACCCCCGACCTCGAGGTCGTCCTCCTCGCCCGTCGTGACGACGCCGCCCGCTGGAGAGCGGTGGCAGCCGACGCGTCGGACGTGGAGGTGGTGGTGCACCCCGTGGTGCCCGGGCCTCGCCCGGTGCGACTTGTGTGGGAGCAGGTCGCGGGGCCGCGGCTGGCGCGTCGGCTGGCGCTCGACGTGTGGCACGGACCGCACTACACGGTGCCCCTCCGCGCGGCGCTGCCGCGCGTCGTCACCGTGCACGACCTCACGCTCCTCGAGCACCCCGAGTGGCACGAGCGGCCGAAGGCGCTCTACTTCGGACGCATGATCCCGGCGGCGGTGAAGCACGCTGCGGTGTCGGTGTGCGTGAGCCGGCACACCGCGGATCGGCTGGCGGCGGTGGTGCCCGCGGCCGCCGGTGCACGCGCCCGCGACGTCGTCGTGATCCCGCACGGCGTCGACCACGATCGGTTCCGGCCCGTGTCCGACCCAGCCCTCGACCTCGCCACGCTCGGGCGATTCGGCGTGTGCGCGCCATACCTCGCGTTCCTCGGCACGATCGAGCCCCGCAAGGACGTGGCGTCGCTCGTGCACGCCTTTGCCGCCGTCGCGCCCGAACACCCCGATCTGCAGCTCGTCCTGGCGGGTGGCGGCGGGTGGCACGACGGCGCGGTCGACGCGGCCATCGCGGCGAGTGGCGTCGCCGAGCGCGTCGTGCGCACCGGCTACCTCCCCGACGACGTGGTGCCCGCGCTGCTCCGTCGGGCCGCTGCAGTGGTGTATCCCTCCCTCGAAGAAGGCTTCGGGCTGCCCGCGCTCGAAGCGCTCGCGTGTGGCGCGCCGCTCGTCACGACCGGCGGCTCGTCGATCGAGGAGTTCGTGGGCGACGCCGCGCTCCTCGTCGCGCCGGGCGACACCGATGCGCTGGTCGCGGCGCTGCGCCGGGTCCTGGTCCCGCACGAGGCGTCGGCGCTCGCGGCGCGCGGGCCGGCGCAGGCTGCGCCCTACACGTGGCGCGCGGCCGCCGACCGCCACGTCGACGCGTACCGCCGCGCCGCGGCGTCGCGGAGCTCGTGACGATGCGCGTCGGCTTGAACCTCGAGCAGCTCGTGCAGGACGGCGTGAGCGGCATCGCCACGTACACCGCGGAGCTCGCGCGCCATCTGCCGCAACACGGCTGGGAGGTCACCGCCTTCACCGCACGTCATCCCCGGGCGCAGGTCGACGCCGCGTTGGAGGCCGCGGGCCTGACAGGGCTCGATCCGGTGCGCCTGCCGTTGCCGCGTCCGGCGCTCTACGACGCGTGGCACACGGTCGGTACCGCCGATCCGTTGCGCCGCATCGCGCCGGTCGACCTCGTGCACGCGCCGTCGGTGGCGGTGCCGCCGGTGCGCGACGTGCCGCTCGTCGTCACCGCACACGACGCGGCGCCGGTCACGTTCCCCGAGACCTACTCGCGTCGCGGGCGATGGTTCCACGAGCGGGGGTTCGCCGCCACGGCCAAGCGGGCCCGGCTCGTGATCGCAGTGTCGGAGTTCTCGGCCGACGAGCTCGCGACGCACACGCCGATCCGCCGCGACCGGATCAGGGTCGTGCCGAACGGCGTGCACCTCGCCCGCGCCGATGCCGACGAGATCGCGCGCGCACGTTCGGCGGTCGGACTTCGCGATCGGCCCTACGTGCTCTGGGTGGGCACGCTCCAGCCGCGCAAGAACGTCGGCATGCTCGTCGACGCGTTCGAGCGCGCCGTGGCCGACGGCGTCCCGCACACGCTCGTCCTCGTCGGCGCGCCGGGCTGGTCCGGTGGTGGCGCCGAAGGCGGCGACGCGTCGCGGGTCACGCCGAGCGACGCCGTCGTGGTGACGGGCCCGGTCGCGCCACCTGCGCTGTCGGGGCTCTACGCCGGCGCCGACCTCCTCGCCTTCCCGAGCTTGCACGAGGGGTTCGGGCTCCCCGCGCTGGAGGCGATGGCCCAGGGCACGGCAGTGCTCGCGAGCGACATCCCAGCGCTCCGGGAGGTGGCGGGCGGCGCGGCGCGCTTCGTCGCGCCGACCGACGTCGACGGCTGGCACCGCGCCTTCGTCGAGCTCCTCGGCGACGCCGCCACGCGCGAGTCGATGGGAGCGTCGGGCCTCGCGCACGCGCAGCAGTACTCCTGGGACACCTGCGCAGCCCGAACCGCCGCCGTCTACCAGGAAGCCCTCGGCTGACGCTCGTTCCGAAATTGCGTCGCACGTGACCGGTATGCGGCGACGAGCGACGCAATTTCGTTGGAGGGTCAGCGGGTGAGGACGTCGGCGCCGGCGTCGGTGACGAGGATCGTGTGCTCGAACTGCGCGGTGCGGGAGCCGTCGGCGGTGACGGCCGTCCAGCCGTCGTCCCAGATCACCGCGTCGATGCTGCCCATCGTGATCATGGGCTCGATGGTGAACGTCATGCCCGGCTCGAGGATCGTGCGCGCTGCCGAGTCGTGGTAGTGCGGCACCTGCGGTGGTCCGTGGAAGACCTCACCGATGCCGTGACCGACGAACGTGCGCACGACGAAGAACCCGTTGTCGGTCGCGTGCTGCTCGATGGCGCGCCCGATGTCGGACACCGGCACCCCGGGGCGCACCGCGCCGATCGCGCGGTCGAGGCACTCACGCGTGACCTGCACCAGGCGCTTCGAGCGCGGATCGGCACGACCCACCAGGAACGTCGCGTTCGTGTCGCCGTGCACGCCGTCGACGAACACCGTGACGTCGACGTTCACGATGTCGCCGTCGGCGAGAGGGCGATCGTCGGGGATGCC
>DASUMF010000286.1:0-2162 GCA_036277835.1 Acidimicrobiia bacterium | reverse complement strand
GTCGATGCCACGCACGTTCGTGAACGTCTCGTTCATCCCCGCGAACGACGCGGCAGCCGTGTCCTCGGCCGTCGCCGACGACCGGACCGCGACGCACAGATCCTGTCCGAGTGCCGCATAGGCGTCGGCCGCCGCGGCGCGGAGCTCCGCCGGCAGTCCCGCCTTGCGGACCAAGGCCTGGAGCTCCGCCGGCGCGTCGCCAGGGTACGACGAAGCATGACGCTCGACCTCGCGGAGCCGGTCGCGCACGCCAGCGCTCTCCATCGCATGGAGGTACGCGGGCGCAGTCACGACGAACCCGGGTGGCACCGGGAAGCCTGCGCGCACGAGCTCCCCGAGGTTCGCGCCCTTGCCGCCGGCGAGCTCGACGCAACCAGCGTCGAGCTCGTCGAACCACATGATCGGTCCACGGGTGCTGATCGCTGACGCGTCGATGTCCACCGTGCTCACCTTTCGTCCGTCGAAGCGCCGCCGATGTGGCGCAGGAACCAGTCGCCCGCGAGATCCGCCGCGCGCTCGAGCGTCCCCGGCTCCTCGAAGAGGTGTGTGGCGCCCGGCACGACCGCGAGCTCGTGCTCGCATCGGAGCCGGTCGGCCGCGTCATGGTTGAGGGCGAGGACGATCGGGTCGTCGTCGCCGACGATCAAGAGCGTGGGCGCCTTCACCGCGCCGAGCCTCGGACCGGCCAGGTCGGGCCGACCGCCTCGCGACACGACCGCGCGGACCGTCGGGTCCTCGGCCGCGGCCCAGAGCGCGGCACCGGCACCGGTGCTCGCACCGAAGTAGCCGATGTCGAGTCCGACGCACGACGGCTGCCGCCGTGCCCATCGCGTCGCCACGAGAAGGCGGACCGCGAGCAGCTCGACGTCGAACACGTTGCCCCGGTCGACGGCTTCGGCTGGCGAGAGCAGGTCGAAGAGCAGGGTGGCGAGCCCGCGCTGGTGCAGGGAGTCGGCGACGAGGCGGTTGCGCGGGCTCAGGCGACTGCTGCCGCTGCCGTGGGCGAAGATCACGAGCCCGGCGGCGTCGGGCGGCACCCGCAGGTGGCCAAGGAGTTCGAGCCTGTCGATGACGATCGTGACGTCGGTGTCGACCACCGACGTACGTCGGGATTCCGGCGACGCGCTGCTGAGCGTGGCGGCCGGAGACGCTGCGGCGAGCAGCTCCCGCACTTCGTCGTCGGTCGTCGGCTCGAAGTGTTCGTACCACTGGCCGATCGCCACGAAGGGAGTCGGCGTCCGGGCGACGATCACCTCGTCGGCGATGTCCGCAAACTTCTCGAGCGCCTCGGTTGGACCGACGGGTGCCGCGAGGACGACCCGGGCCGCGCCGTGCGCCCGCGCGACGAGCAGGGCCGCCCGGATCGTGCTCCCGGTGGCGATGCCGTCGTCGACCACGATGACCGTGTGCCCGGTCAAGGCCGGCAACGGCCGGTCGCCGCGGTACACGCGGACGCGCCGGTTCAACTCTGCCCGTTCGCGAGCTTCCGCCGCCGCGATCTCGTCGGCCGTGACCTGGGCCAGGCGCACGACGTCGCTGTCGAGCACGCGGACTCCGCCCTCGCCGATCGCGCCCATCGCGAGCTCGCGCTGAAACGGCACGCCGAGCTTGCGGACGACGACTGACTCCAACGGCGAATCCAGCGCTCGGGCGACCTCGAAAGCCACTGGGACGCCACCGCGCGGGATCGCCAGCACAACGGGGTCGTCGTCACGCAGGTGCGCGACGAGCTGGGCCAGAGCCCGGCCTGCCTCCCGCCGGTCCTCGAAGCGCACCTGGCGAGATCCGTGCCGGTCGTTCCCATTCATTGGGCCACCTTCGTCCGACAACGAACGGCCGACCAGGGGCGGAGGTCCCTCTCGTGGACTCCCGCACCCGGCAATGGCGATGTGTGTGGCATCAGGGACCGATGGCCCTGGCGGTGCGTCGCACGCGGGGGCACCCTGACGACAACGAAAGCGGAGGTTGAGCATGCGCGCACTGAGACTCGTCGACTGGAAACACGACGCGGAATTCGCCGACGTCGACGTTCCCGAGCCGGGGCCGGGGGCGGTCCTGGTACGGATCGGCGGCGCGGGCGCGTGTCACTCCGACCTCCACCTCATGCGCGACTTCGACGCGGGCGCACTGCCCTGGGACGTGCCGTTCACCCTCGGACACGA
>DASUMF010000285.1:0-2068 GCA_036277835.1 Acidimicrobiia bacterium | reverse complement strand
CGCCCGAGTCGTGCCTCGGCGGCGGGTTCCTCGACGCGCCCTGGGAGGACGTGTCCACTGCGCTGCACATCTCGTCGTACTCGCTCAAGGCGCTCACCAAGGCCGCCCTGCCGCTGATGGGCAACGGCGGCTCGGTCGTCGGGCTCGACTTCGACAACGACGACGTCGCCTGGCCGTTCTACGACTGGATGGGCGTCGCCAAGGCCGCGTTCGAGTCGGTGGCGCGCTACCTCGCCAAGGAGCTCGGCCCGCAGGGCGTACGCGTGAACCTCGTCGCGGCCGGACCGATCCGGTCGGTGGCCGCCAAGAGCATCCCCGGCTTCGAGGCGTTCGAGGAGGTGTGGGCCCAGCGCGCTCCCCTGGGCTGGGACGTGCGCGACGCCGAGCCCGTCGCCAAGGCCGTGGTCACCCTGCTGTCGGACTGGTTCCCCGCCACCACCGGCGAGATCATCCACGTCGACGGCGGCTTCCACGCGGTCGGCGCCTGACCCCGGCCCCACCCTTTCCCGTTTTGGCGTACCGCAACGACCACAGAGGTAGCTGAGGTACGCCAAAAAGCAGCTCGATGCATCGCCGGGCACCAATCCAGCGACCTTTGACGACTATTTCAGGGACTCGAGGGCCTTCGTGACCTTGGGGACCGTGTCCTTGGGGCTGACCTTGTAGAAGGCGTCGACGATCTTGCCGGTGGGGCTGATCACGAACGCGGACCGGATGATCCCCATGTATTTGCGGCCGTAGTTGACCTTCTCGCCCCACACGCCGAACTTCTCGGCGACGGTGTGCTCGGTGTCGGCGAGCAGCGTGAAGCCGAGCCCGTACTTGTCGTCGAACTTCAGCTGCTTCTCCGGCGTGTCGGGGCTGATGCCGAGCACGACGGCCTTGAGCTTCTTCAGGTCGGGCTCGGCGTCGCGCAGCGCGCACGACTGCGTGGTGCAGCCCGGCGTGTCGGCCTTCGGGTAGAAGTACACGACGACCGGCTTCCCCTTGAAGTCGGAGAGCTTCACCTTCTTGCCGTGCTGATCGGTGAGGGTGAAGGCGGGAGCGCGGTCACCGGCGGCGAGCGTGGGCATCGGGCATCTCCTCGTGACGGGGTACGCCGTAGCATGCCGCACGTGCGGTGCGTGATGCCGATCACGATCGACGCATCACCCGGCGCCGTGCTCGCCGCCGTCGCCCACGACACGACGCTCGTCGACGACAGCGCGTTGCCCACCGAGCCCGGCACCGGCACCCACACTGAAGACTCCGGCGAGCGCGTCCTGCAGGGCCCGTTCCCACCCGTGCCCTTCGAAGGCGCCACGCTCACCGTCACCGTCCGGCCCGCCGACGACACGGGCACCCGCACCGACCTGCGGCTCGAGGCACACACCGACCTCACGATCCCGTTCCTCGGATGGTTCGTCGACCTCCAGGCGTACGTCGCAGCACGGAGCGCGCTCCGTCACCTCGCCGCGCGGGTGCGCGCCACGATCGCGGACGCCCCGGAACCTGCGGCACCGCGCCGCTGGCCGATCGTCCCGCCGGTGCAATTCAGCGCCACCCAGGCGTCGCGTCTCGCAGCGCTGTCGGCCACCGCCATCGTGGTGAACTTCTGCGGCGCGCTCCTGACCCAGAACGGCGACGCGGTGACCCGCACGTTCGACAAGAACGACGCCGCACTGGGTGCCGCGCTCGCGATCGTGCGCGCCGGCGTGCTCGTGTCGCTCGTGGTCGCCGCCCTCGCCGACCGCTGGGGCCGGCGCCGGCTACTGCTGGTGTCGATCGTGGGCGCGTGCGCCGCCAACCTCGTGACGGGCCTCGCACCCAGCTTCGAGGTCTTCACCGGCGCGCAGCTGCTCACCCGCGCGTTCGTGAACGCGGCCCTCGTCGTCGCGGGCATCGCGGTGGTGGAGGAAGCCCCCGAAGGTGCACGCGCCTTCGCGACCGCGATGTTCGGCCTCGCGCTCGGTGCCGGCGTGGCACTCTCAGTCGTGTTCCTGCCCTTCGCCGATCTCGGCGACGGCGGGTGGCGCATCTCGTTCCTCGTCAGCGCGGGCGCGGTGCTCCTCATCCCAGTCATCGCGCG
>DASUMF010000284.1:0-2982 GCA_036277835.1 Acidimicrobiia bacterium | reverse complement strand
AACGCCACCACCTGGCCGGTGCGGGCGTCGAGCACCACCACTGCACCACCCTTCGGGTGGTAGTAGTTCCCGGTGTCGGGGCTCACCAGCGAGCTCGCACCGTCGATGCCCTGCTGCAGCGACTCGGCGGCGATGGCCTCGGCATCGAGGTCGATGCTGAGCTGCACGTCGTCGCCGGCCTTGGGCGCCTTGGTGGTGGTCTCGCTCGTGACCTGCCCGCGGTTGTCGACCTGCACGGTGTCGATCCCGGGCGTGCCGCGCAGCACGTCCTCGTAGGTGAGCTCGATACCTGCCTTGCCGATCACGTCGTCGAGCTGATAGCCCGACTTCGGTCGCGCCTTCAGCTCATCCGCGTTGATCTTGCCGAGGTAGCCGAGCACGTGTGCTGCGGTGGTGCCGTAGCTGTACTTGCGCACCGGCGTCGACGCGACCGATGTGTTCGGGAACTCGGTCGCGTGCTCGGCGAGGTAGATCTGCTGGTCGTCGGTGAGCTCGGTCGCCACCGGAACCTTCTCGAAGGGCGCGTACTGCTGGGAGTCGAGGCGCTTCTCCACCTCCTCGGGCGGCACGCCGAGGAACGTCGCCAACGACGCGACCAACTTCGGCTTCTCGTCCAGCGGCACCGACTGGCGGTCGACCATGAGCGACTTCACCAGCACGGTCTGGGCCAGCACCCGACCCTTGGCGTCGAGGATCGCGCCGCGCAGCGCGGGAACCGACACCGTGTCCTGGCGTTGCTTCTGGGCAGCGACGGCGAGCTTCTCGCCCCCGGTCACCTGGAGGAACCAGAGCCGCGTGAGCAGTCCGCCGAACAGCGCGACCACGACGATCCCGATCACCACGAGCCGCGCGCGCGTGTCGACCTCTTGCTTCATCGTGTGCCGCTCACCATCACCTGGTCCGCCTCGGGCCCCGCAGGGTCTTCCAGTCTCGCAGACCACTTGCGTCGGGCTCGCGCGCGGCCCGGCGCACCACGGGGAACACCACCGGGGCGATGAGGGCGTCGAGCAGGGCGGCGATCAGGATCGTCTTGAAGCTCGCCATCGACAGGTAGCCCTGCTCCCCGACCAACGCACCCACGAAGAGGAACACGACGCCACCGAACAATCCGCCCACTCCACCCAGGATGGGCGCGATCCACGGCGTGCTGCGCACGATGCCCGCCTGGAACACCCCGACGGCGTAGCCGGTGATGGCGTACGTCATCGCGAGCAAGCCGAGCGGGGTGGGCGAGAAGAGGTCCATCGCGAGCCCCATGACGAACCCGAAGATGGCGCCCGAGTCGGCGCCCTCCTCGTAGGCGACGGCGAGCACGCACACCAGGCCGACCTCCGGGCCGACCCCGTCGATCCTCAGGTGGGTGAAGAGGGTCGTCTGGAGCAGCACGGCGACGAGGACCACGAGCCCGAGGCGCACCCTCCTCATCATGTGGGCTCGATCATCGGGCCCTCGTCATTGCGCGGGGGCCGCGGGTCGCAGGATCTTCACGATGTCGATGCGGTCGAGATCCACGCTCGGCGCGAGCTTCGTATCGCGTGCGACGGCGGTGGTGGTGGCAGGCACCGCGCGCGTGACGCGACCGATGGCCAGGCCCTTCGGGTAGATCGACGCGCTGCCGCCCGAAGTGACGACGAGGTCGCCCTTCCCGATCGCGGTCGTGTCGTCCGTGCTGTTCGCGATCTGGAACGACAACAGGCTGCTGTTCGCGACACCGCGCACCGCGCCGATCGGACCCGGCACGCCCGCCTGCACGAGTTGCGCGCCCGCGCCGAAGTCGCGATCGTCGATGCGTTGGATCACCGCGCTGTCGCTCGCCACCGACTGCACGCGCCCGACGAGCGCGGCGCCCGCGTCGCCACCGATCACCACGGGCATGTCGACCGCGATCCCCTGCGAGCTGCCCTTGTCGATGCGCCACGTCTGGTGGAAGTTGTCGACCGGACCGCTCTCGACGGTGGCGGCGACGGCGTCGTAGTCGGAGATCTGCGGGATGTCGAGGATCGAGCGGAGGCGGTCGTTCTCCGACGCCGCCGCCTGGCCACGGTCGACCTCGGCCTGCAGCTTCGCGTTCGCATCGCGCAGCCGCGCGTTCTCGGACTCCAGCTCGTCGGCACGCCCGAAGCTGTCGAAGAAGTCGGCGACGGGGTCGATCGCGCTGTCGGCCACCCGTTGCAGCGGCGAGATCACGTCCTGGGCCGCGCTGCGCGCCGAGTCGATCAACCCGGAGCCGCGCTCGTCGAGGGAGATGAGCACGAGGGAGGTGATCACGAGGAGCACCAGGGTCAGGCGCCGACGGCGATCCTGCCGGTAGACGACCACGCACACCTCGCGCCCGAAGGCGCGGTCAGTCCTGCGACCCGGAGCTCAGGACCTGCTGGAGCACATCGAAGTTCTCGAGGCACTGACCGGAGCCGAGCACGACCGAATACAGCGGGTGCTTCGACCGGTAGACCGGCATCCCGGTCTCGGCCTGGATCAGGTTCTCGAGCCCGATGAGCTGCGAGCCGCCCCCGGTGATCATGATCCCCGACTCCATGATGTCGGCGGCCAGCTCGGGCGGCGTCTTGTCGAGCGTCACCTTCACCGCGTCGACGATCGCCGCGGTCGGCTCTTCGATCGCCTCGCGGATCTCCATCGTCGAGATCACGATCGTCTTGGGGAGCCCGCTCACGAGGTCGCGACCGCGCACTTCGGCGTAGATCTCCTCTTCGAGCGGCCACGCGCTCGCGAGCTGCATCTTCACCTCTTCGGCGGTGCGCTCACCGAGCGCGAGCGAGTACTCGCGCTTCACGAAGTTCATGATCGCCTCGTCGAACTCGTCTCCGCCGACACGACTCGACTCGCTCACCACGATGCCGCCGAGCGAGATGACCGCGACCTCGGTCGTGCCACCACCCACGTCGACGATCATGATCCCGGCCGGCTCGTGCACCGGCAGGCCCGCGCCGATCGCGGCGGCCATCGGCTCCTCGATCACGAGCG
>DASUMF010000283.1:0-8684 GCA_036277835.1 Acidimicrobiia bacterium | reverse complement strand
ACGGTGGTCTTCTCCGCGGGCACGATGGCCGGGGCCTCCTTCCAGGACGGGATGCCGTCCTCGGGCTTGGCCGCCGGCCACCCGTCCTCGTGGACCTCGGCCCAGTGCGAGTGGTTCAGCTGGTGGAGCGTGAAGCATGCGGCGAGCGCGTTCTGGAAGCCCATGTTGTCGACGGTCTGGTTGACCGACTCCTTGATGAGCAGCGAGGTCATCGTCGGCAACGACGCAATGCGGCGCGCGAACTCGAGCGTCTTGTCGCCGAGCTCGTCCTTCGGGAAGATCTTGCTCACCATGCCCAGGCGGTGCGCCTCCTCGGCGTCGATCGCGTCGCCGGTGAGCATGAGCTCCTTGGTCTTGCGCGGTCCGAACTCCCACGGGTGCGCGAAGTACTCCACGCCGCACATGCCGAGGCGCGTGCCCACGACGTCGGCGAAGCGCGCGTCGTCGGACGCCACGATGAGGTCGCAGGCCCACATCAGCATGAGGCCCGCCGCGTACACGGTGCCGTGCACCTGCGCGATCGTGATCTTGCGCAGGTTGCGCCAGCGCTTCGTGTTCTCGAAGAAGTAGTGCCACTCCTGCAGCATCCGGCTCTCGGCGCCCTTGCGGGTGCCACCGTCGATGGCGAACGTCGGGTGGAAGTCGGGGCCCGGCGTGCGCTCGGCGATGGCGTCCTTCGATCCGAGGTCGTGACCGGACGAGAAGAGCGGCCCGGCACCGCCGAGGATCACGACGCGCACCTGGTCGTCCTTCTCGGCCTCGCGGAACGCGTTGTCGAGATCGACGAGCAGCCCGCGGTTCTGGGCGTTGCGGCTCTCGACCCGGTCCAACATGATCCGCGCGATCGTGCCGTCTTCGATCGTCTCGTAGCTGACGTACTTGTAATCGGCCATCGGGACTCCCCCCGGGAGAATTTGTTGGGCTCGGTACAACCTGAGCGAACCCTAACCCACGACGCCGGAACCCGACCCATCCCGCCCACGACGTCGAGTCGCGCGGCCGCACGGGTCGCTTGACCCTCGCGTGGGGCGACGACCATGCTCCGCGTCATGGCCGACACCGCGCTGCGCCTGCCCGACGACATCGTCGAGTGGATGGAGACCGCGACGGGCGGCCGCGTCACCGCGACCAACCGGGTGCCCGGCGGCGCCAGCCGGGAGGCGTGGTTCGTCGACGTCGAGCGCGAGGGCGAGACCCAGGAGCTCTTCCTCCGCTACAGCCGCGTCAAGCCTCCGGGCGACAGCATCTTCCACTCCCTGCAGGTCGAGGCCGAGGTGTTCCTCGCGCTGCAGGACACCGACGTCACGGTGCCCCGCACCATCGCGGTGCATCCCACCGACGAGGCGATGCTCGCCGAGCGGGTGAGCGGCCAGACGTGGTTCTCGCGGATCCGCGATCCCGAGGAGCAGGTGCGCACCGCGCAGGACTTCATCCGCAACCTCGCCGCGCTGCACCGCCTCGACCCGCGCGAGCTCGCACTCCCCAGCCTGGGCCCCGTGAAGACCGCGCGCGAGCACGCGCTCGACGAGATCGCGAACATGCGTCGTAGGGCCACCCGGCGTGACGGCACGATCGACGGTCTCGTGCGCATCAGCCTCGACTGGCTGGAGCGCAACGTGCCCGACGACGAAGGCATACCTGTGGTGTTCGTGCAGGGCGACACCGGACCGGGCAACTTCATGTACGAGGACGGCCGCGTCACCGCGGTCGTCGACTGGGAGCTCGCGCACTTCGGAGACCCCATGGACGACATCGCCTGGCTGTCGTTGCGCACGGTGCAGGACACGTTCACGCACTTCCCCGACCGCCTGCGCGAGTACGAGGAGCTGTCGGGCAACCGGATCGACGTGGCGCGGGTCTGGTACTACCGCCTGTTCGCGGAGCTGCGCCTCATGTCGAACTCGGCCGGTGGAGGCGGTGGCGAGGATGCGCCGCCCGGGACCGCTCGGGAGGGCCAGCCCGTCGCGCGCGACATCGGCAACGGGATCATCTACGGCATGTTGCACCGGCGCCTCACCATCGAAGCGCTCGCCAACGTGGTCGGACTCGCGCTGACCGACACGGAGCTGCCGCCGACACCGGCCGACGAGCCCTGGCACGGCCTGTACGACCAAGTGCTCGAGAACCTCCAGATCATCGTGCCGCGCATCGACGACCCGCTCGCCGGGCAATGGACCAAAGGTGTGGCGCGGGTCGTGAAGTACCTCAAGGAGCTCGACGCGGCCGGGCGCGCGTTCGCAGCCGCCGATCTCGCCGAGATCTCCGTGCTGACGGGCACCACGCCGGCGACCGTCGCGGAGGGCCGGCGGACGCTCGAGGACGCGGCAGCCGACGGGCGCGTCGCGATCGAGGGCTACGTCGCCTACCTCTGGCGTCAGGTGCAGCGCGACGACCACCTCATGCGGACCGCGTCCGGTGCCCTGCACGATCGAACGTGGCCTCCGCTCGCGGACGACCCCTGAGCATCACTTTTTCAACCATGTTTTGAGCGCCGGCGCGCCGGGAAAGGCACCAGCCGCTGCCCACGCGCCGTCGCGATGGTGTAGAAAACCGATAGCCATTTGAACCGATGGCGATTTCTGTTCGAGCACCACGCGCGGCATCCAGGGGGGTGTGCGAGTGCTCCAGTTCATCATCGCCGGGCTGGTCATCGGCAGCATCTACGCGCTCGCGGCGTCGGGCCTCGTCATCACCTACGTGTCGACGGGCATCCTCAACTTCGCGTTCGGGTCACTCGCCTACCTGATCGCCCGCCTCTACTACTACCTGCACGTCGAGCAGGGCTGGGACATCCTCCCGGCCGCGGTCATGTCGATCTTCGTCGCCGCGCCGTTGCTGGGGCTGTTCCTCTACGTGACGATCTTCCGGTTCCTCCGGCTGTCGTCGCAGCTCATCAAGGTCGTGGTCACGGTCGGCATCGCGGTGACGATCCCGCCGCTGCTCAACATCATCTTCGGCAACGTCGAGATCTTCTACACGCCCGGCCTCGCCCCGGCACCGGTGTCGGTGTACCAGGTGTTCGGCACCGCGGTGACGCTCGACCAGGTGATCACGTACGCGTGCCTGCTCGCCATCGTCGTCGTCGGCGCCATCGTGCTCCGATTCACCGAGGCGGGACTCAACGTACGGGCGATGGTCGACTCCGAGGCGATGACGTCGCTCTCGGGAGCCAACCCGTCGCGCATCGCTGCAGGCGTGTGGATCGTGTCGACCTTCATCGCCGGCCTCGTGGGTGTGCTCGCCGCACCCATCATCAGCCTGGATGCGGGCAAGTTCACCCTGATCGTGGCGGCGGCGTTCGCCGCGGTGATCGCGGCTCGCCTGCGGAGCATCCCGGTGGCAGTGGTCGTCGGATTGCTCATGGGCATCGCCGGCAGCCTCGTGGAGTACTTCCTGCCGCCCGACAGCGAGTTCACCGCCAACGTCAGGCCGAGCATCCCGTTCGCCTTCATCGTGATCGCGCTGATCTACAACACGATCCGATCGGGTCGCGTCAACGAGGACGAAGGCGTCGGCGGCGCGCTCGACCGGGCGATCACACCGCACGGTGGCAGCCGGCTCGCGGCGTCGGCCGATTCGGAGAACCCGTATCCGCGTCTCAACTTCTTCTTCCCGGTGGTGGTCTTCGCGATCGTCTGCCTGATGCCGCTGATCCTCAAGCCGTACTGGCTCGGGCTGCTCAGCCTGGCTGCGACGCTCGCGGTGGTGTTCCTCGCGTACACGCTCGTCACCGGCGAGGGCGGCATGCTGTGGCTCTGCCAGGTCACGTTCGCGGGCGTCGGCGCGCTCACCACCGCGCAGCTGGCGACCAAGCACGGCTGGGATCCGATGCTCGCGATCGTCGCCGGCGGCATCGTGGCTGCCGCGATCGGCACCCTGCTCGGGTTCCTCACGATCCGGCTCGGCAACCTCTACGTCGCGCTCGTCACGCTCACGTTCGGTCTCCTGATGGAGACACTCGTGTTCTCGCTCGACACCTTCCGCCCGAGTGGCTCGGTCGTCGCGGTCGCGCGCCCGAGCTTCGCCGTGGGCGACCAGGCCTTCACCTATCTCACACTCGGCATCTTCGCGGTGCTCGCGCTCCTGATCGTGAACCTCCGTCGGTCGACCACCGGCCTCGCGCTGAACGCGGTGCGCTGGAGCGAGACCGCCTCGCGCACCATGGGCATCAGCGTGCTCCAGGTGAAGGTGTTGATCTCGGCCCTCGCCGCGTTCGTCGCGGGCGTCGGCGGCGGGCTCTACGCGGTGCAGCAGAAGCAGGCGCTGCCCGACCAGTACGCGACGCTCATCGGGCTCGGTTGGCTCGCGGTGGTCGTGACCTTCGGTGTGCGCTCCAACATCGCGGCCCTGCTCGCCGCCATCGGGCTCACCATCACACCCGCGCTCTTCGTGACGTACACCACGCCGACGTGGTCGCAGCTCCCGCTCTTCCTGTTCGGCGTCGGCGCGATCCTCCTGGCGAAGAACCCCGAGGGCACCGTGCACATGCAGGCGATGCAGTTCCAGAAGATGCTGCGGCGCTTCAGCGGTACCCGCGCCGTGCCCGCGGCGACGGCGCACGCCGGGCGCCACGACCCTCGCCTCGCCGCCCCGGATGACCCGGCGCCCCTCGTCGCGACCAACGGGCAGGCCGACGTGAGCGACCAGGCGGAGGTGACCGGATCGTGACCGCACCCGAGCTCGCTCGCGCGGCCGACGCGCTCGCCCCCGACTTCGCGCTCGAGGCGCGCGGTGTGATGGTGCGCTTCGGCGGCCTCGTCGCGCTCGCCGACGTGACGGTGGGCGTTGCGCCGGGGACGATCGTCGGGCTGGTCGGGCCCAACGGCGCAGGCAAGACGACGCTGTTCGGCGTGATGTCGGGCCTCCTCCGACCGAACCAGGGTGAGGTGTACCTCGGGGGTCGTCGGGTCACGCGCGCCACGCCCACGAAGCGCGCGCGACTCGGGCTCGCCCGCACCTTCCAACAGCTCGAGCTGTTCATGGGTCTCACCGTGCGCGAGCACCTCGTGCTCGCCCACCGCGTGCGCAATTCGCGGCACCGCATGTGGTCGGACCTCGCGACCCTCGGGGCGCTCCACCGGCCGTCCGACCTCGAGCGCGACCGGGTCGACCGGCTCCTCGCGCTGCTCGGGCTCGAGAGCGTCGCCAACGTCCTCGCGTCGTCACTGCCCCTCGGCACGTCGCGGCGCGTCGAGGTCGGACGGGCGCTCGCCGGGAGCCCCTCGGTGGTGTTGCTCGACGAGCCGTCGTCGGGTCTCGACGCCGCGGAGACCTCGCACCTCGCCGCCGCGCTGCGCACCGTCGTCGAAGAGGAGCGGGTCGCGCTCCTGCTCGTGGAGCACGACGTCGCGATGGTGCTCGGGCTCTCACAGCGGGTGCACGTGCTCGACTTCGGACAGAAGATCGCCGAGGGAACCCCCGACGAGGTGCGGAACGACCCTGCCGTGCGGGCCGCGTACCTGGGCGACGACGAAGCCGTCGAAGGGACGAACGCGTGACCGACACCCTGCTCCGCGTCGAGCACCTCGACGTCCGCTACGCGTCGGTGCAGGCCTTGTTCGACGTGAGCTTCGAGGTCGAGGAAGGGTCGGTGGTCGCGGTGCTCGGCGCGAACGGCGCCGGCAAGAGCACGCTCGCCCGGGCGGTGTCGGGGCTGGTGCACCCGGCTGCCGGCACCATGCGCTTCGGCGGCGACGACATCACGAAGTGGTCGGCCCACCGGATCCGACAGGCCGGGCTCGTGCACATCCCCGAGGGACGCGGGATCTTCCCCGGGCTCACCGTGCACGAGAACCTGCGCATGGCAGTGCGCAAGGTCGGCACCGCCGATGAGCGCAAGGACGCCCTCGTGCACGCCTACGAGCTGTTCCCCGCGCTCACGAGCCGTCGGAGCCAACGGGCCGGGTCCCTGTCGGGCGGTGAGCAGCAGATGCTCGCGCTGGCGCGCGCGCTGGCGATGCCACCGCGCCTCATCGTCGCCGACGAGATGTCGCTCGGCCTCGCGCCGCTCGTCGTCGACTTCGTCTTCGAGAGCATCCATCAAGCGGCACAGCGCGGCGTCACGATCGTGATCATCGAGCAGTTCATCCACCGCGCCCTCGGGCTCGCCGACACCGCGATCATCCTCCGGCAGGGCTCCGTGGCGTGGTCCGGCCAGGCGACCGATGCACGACAAGAGGTGCTCGACCGCTACCTCGGCGAATCGGCGGATGCCATGGCCTGACCGATTTCTCCACCGACCGCGGCCTACAACGGGCACGCATCGTCGGACAACCGACACATCCAATGCGCCGCTGAGGGGACGGCGCAACCAACAACCCAGGGGGGTTCCAGTGCGACAACGACGAACGTTCGGAAGGCTGGTGGCGGCCGCCGCGGTGGCGGCACTGGGGGTGGCCGGGCTCGCGAGCGCCGGGACCGCCGCCACCAGCGGCGGCGACAGCACCGGTGTGACCGACAAGGAGATCAAGCTCGGCTTCATCGCGTCGACGACGGGTGTCGCGGGCTCGACGTTCAAGAATTCGACCAAGGGCTTCGACGCGTGCGTCGGTGCCCAGAACGCCAAGGGCGGCGTGAACGGCCGCAAGATCACCTACGAGTTCTACGACGACGGCGCCATCACGAACCTCCAGGGCGTGCAGGACCTCGTGCAGAACCGCGGTGTCTTCGCGGTGGTGAACGACTCGTCGTTCGCGTTCCAGGGGTACCAGTTCCTGCTCGACAACGGCGTCCCGATGGTGGGCGGCGGCTTCGACGGCCCTGAGTACGGCCTGCCCGGCAACGAGGACCTCATCTCGCTGACCGGCAACGCGGCGCCGATCTACGGCGTCAGCTACACGGGCCTCACCAACCTGCTGCACGACAAGCTCAAGGCGAAGAAGATGGGTGTGCTGGCGTACAAGGTGTCGGCGTCGTCGACCGCTGCCGCCGAGAACCTCCAGAAGTACGCGGTGCCCGAGGCGGGGATGAAGGCGGCCTACACCAACACGTCCCTCGACTTCGGCACCACCGACGTCGGCCCGCAGGTGCTCGCCATGAAGGAAGCGGGCGTCGACGCCGTGTACCTGCCGCTCGTGGCGTCGAGCAACTTCGCCGTGCTCCAGACCGCCGCGCAGAACAACCTGAAGTTCAAGGCCGCGATCCTCGCGACCGGCTACGGCCAGGACCTCCTCGACCAGCCCGTGGCGGCGACGCTCGGGCCGGAAGTGCTGCTCGCGAGCGGGTGGAAGCCGGTGGAGCTCAAGGACGCTGCCACCAAGCAGTTCCAGAACGACCTCGCGAAGTACGGCGACTGGCCGAAGGACCAGGTGCCCGACTTCGGCATCTACACCGGCTACCTCACCTGCAAGCTGACGATGGCCGGCCTCGAGGCCGCGGGCAAGGATCTCACCCGTCAGGGCTTCATCGACGCGACGAAGGCCCTCGGTGAGTGGGACGGCGCAGGCCTCACCTGTCAGCCGGTCCGGCTGGGGCTCGACACCTACGGCACGGCAGCCCCCACGCAATGCGGGTACTACCTGCAGGTGAAGGACGGAAAGTTCGTGCCCTACAACAACGGCAAGCCGATCTCCGGCAAGCTCATCCAGGCGACCACGAAGGCCACGACCACCACGGCGCCCGCCGGGTCGTAGCCACACGCTCGACGAACACGTCGCGCACGTCGCGCACGAAGGGCCCGTTCACCTCGGTGAGCGGGCCCTTCGTCGTGGAGCGGTCGCCGCGTGCGCGACTCAGCCCGCGTGCAGCACCATCGCACCGCATTGCGGACCGTGCGCGTTCGCGACCACCGCGACGTGAGCATTCGGCACTTGCCGGTCGCCTTCGTTGCCCCGGAGCTGCAGCACCGCCTCGTTCAGGAACGCGAGCCCGTGCATGCGGCCCGCCGCGAGCTGCCCGCCGTAGGTGTTGAGCGGGAGGCTCCCGCCGGGACCGATGGTGCGGCCCTCGTCGACCCAGTCGTGGAACTCGCCGATCCCGCAGAGCCCGAGCGCTTCCACCCACGAGATCGTGATGTGGGTGAAGCCGTCGTAGAGCTCGGCGACGTCGACGTCGGCGGCCGAGTACGACGAGCGCGCCCACAGCGCCTCGCTGCACGGGATCGTGCCGCCGAAGACGAAGTCGTCGGCGTACATCCAGTCGGGGCTCGAGCCCGTGCCGTACGCCATCGCGTCGACCAGCACGAGCGGTTGCGCGAGGTCGCGCGCCCGCTCGGCGGTCGTGAGGATCGCGGCACAGGACGCGTTCACCGGGTAGTCGCAGTCGAAGAGCAGCAACGGGTCCGCCACCATGCGCGACCCGAAGTAGTCGTCCATCGTGATCGGGTCGCGGAACACGGCACGCGGGTTCAGCGCCGCCCACTCGCGGGCGTTGAGCGCGATGTGCCCGTAGTCCTCCATCGAGCCGCCGAGCTCGACGAGTCGGCGGCGCTTCTTCAACGCCATCGTGAGGATGATCCCGCCCCCGAAGCCGTAGGGCGAGCTGAACTGCATCGGTCCGGGCGCTTCGGTCGGCGACTCGCGCAGCGCACCGGTGTGCCCCGCGACCTGGGTGATGGTGCGGTACACGAGCGCGGTCTCGCACACGCCCGACGCGATCGCCATCGCGGCGTCCATCGCGCTCGCGAGCCCCGACGGACCGGTGCCCATGATGTCGTTGAACGCCGTGAGGTTCGGCACACCGAGCAG
>DASUMF010000282.1:0-3318 GCA_036277835.1 Acidimicrobiia bacterium | reverse complement strand
CGCCCATCCACTTCGGCATGGGTGCTTCCTCGCCGGGATGGGGGCGGCCGCGCCACTGGCGCATCGCCACCGAGAGGAGGCCGACGCCGAGGAGGAGCTTCACCCACGCGACGCCCGAGGTCGAGTCGCTGCTGCTCGCCTCCGCACCACCGGCGATGGCGAGCACGATCACGCCGACGGCGGCGAGGCCGACGATCCACCCGAGCACGAACATCGGGCCGTTCACTCGTGCTCTGGGAGTCACGAGCATGAGCACGACCGCGATGATCGGGATGGGGCTGATCGCGACGCCCACTGCCATGGGCAGGACCTGCCCGATCACCTCACGCACGTGCCGCCCCCTCGAGTCGGCGCATCGTAACTGGCGCCGACTCGAGGGAGGGCGAGGACCGCCTGAGGGCTAGATGCCGCCGAAGTCGACGCAGACCCAGAGACGACCGTCGGCCGCCCGGTAGTAGCCGACACCGGCGATGTTGAAGTTGCGGCTGAGGATGTTGTTGCGGTGGGCGGGAGAGCCCATCCACGACCCCAGCATCTGGGCAGCCGTCATGCTGCCCGGCCCGACGAGGATGTTCTCGCCGAGCGTGTTGTAGTTCGCGTAGTCCGGGTCGTTGTAGAGGTGGTCGGCCAGGTTCTGGTGCGTGAACCCGACGTACTGCGCCATCACCGCCGCCCACAGGGTGGCGAGGAAGGTCAGCTTCGGGCTGTTGGTGAGCCCCGGCACACCAGCGAGGGCACGCTGGAAGTTCATGCCGTCGAGCACTTCGGCCTGCAGCGGGTCGCTGGGCTTCACGCCCGGTGTCGAGTCGGCGAGGCAACCCGCGGCAGTCACCGCGATGGTCGCGACAGCGACCAGGATCGCAACTCGCCTCTTCAACTTCGTGGTCATGGATCGCATCTTCGACTCCCCGTCGTCACCCTCTGCGGTCAGGACAATGCATCGGCATCCGACCCGGTCGTCCTTGAGTGTGACGACGGGCCTTTCCCTGCCCCGTCTTGCTGGTGTTCGATGAGAAAGATCCCAATTGCGCGCTCCGCGCGACGTCAAAGGGCGCCGCACGAAGCCGACGAAGTTAGATGACGCGGTCGGGGTGCTCCCACTCGCGATGATTGGCCTCACTCACGAGGGCGCCAGCGATGTGGAAGCCGACAATCAGGGGACTGCTCGCCCGCAAGGTGCGCCTCGTCCTGACCGCGATGGCGGTCCTCCTCGGCGTGAGCTTCGTGAGCGCCACGTACGTGCTGACCGACACGGTCAAGGACGCGTACGACTCGGTGTTCGCGCAGAGTCTCAGCGGCGTCGACCTCCAGGTGCAGGGCGCGCGGCCGCTCGGTCAGGGCGATCCGCAACGGGTGCCGGAGTCGGCGCTCGGCGAGGTGCGCGCGGTCCCGGGGGTCGCGCGCGCGGAGGGATACGTCCACGGCTACGCCCAGTTCGTCGGCGCCGACGGCGAGAGCATCGGCGGTGGCGGCCCTCCGACGATCGGCACGTCGTGGGTCGACGACGGTCCGTTCGTGCTCCTCGACGACGGCGTGAGCCGGGCGCCGCGCCGCGCCGGCGAGGTCGCGATGGACGCCGGCACGGCGCGCGAGCACGGGTTCGAGGTCGGGGACCGCGTGCGCGTACTGCTCGACGGGCCGGCGCGCGAGTTCGAGATCGTCGGCCTCTTCGGCTTCGGCGACCGCTTCGACTTCGGCGCCGTCACCCTCGCCGCCTTCGATCTCGACACCGCGCAGGAGGCGTTCAATGCGCCCGGAGCGCTCGATGCTGTCTACGTGCAAGCCGAGCCGGGCCAGCGGGTCACGGCGCTGCAGGACCGGATCACTCGCGAGCTGGGCCCCGGGTACGAGGTGCTCACCAGCGCGGAGGCCGCCCGGCAGCAAGGCGAGTTCGTGCGCACCGCGCTCGGGTTCTTCACGCTCGCGCTGCTCGGCTTCGCCGCCATCGGGGTGGTCGTCGGCGCGTTCGTGATCTTCAACACCTTCACGATCCTGGTGGCGCAGCGCACCCGTGAGCTCGGCCTGCTGCGGGCGATGGGCGCCTCGGGCGGCCAGGTGGTCGGCTCCGTCGTGCTGGAAGCGCTGCTCGTGGGGGTGGTGGCGTCGGCCATCGGGCTGGTCGCGGGCGTCCTCCTCGGCATCGGCCTCCTGGAGCTGCTGCGCGGGCTCGGGGTCGAGCTGCCTGACACCACGACCGTGCTCGTCGGCCGCACGATCGTGGTGTCGCTCCTCGTCGGCATCGTCGTGACGGTCGTGGCGTCGCTCCTGCCCGCGCTCCGTGCCGCGCGTGTCCCCCCGATCGCGGCCATCAACGACGACCTCGGCACGCGCGCGCAGGGGAGCATGACCCGGAGGCTGCTCGCCGGCATCGCGGTGATCGCTCTCGGTGCGACGCTCGTCGTCGTCGGGCTCGTGCGCGCCGAGTCGGTCACGGGGATCGTCCAACAGGTGGAAGTGGTCGGCGTCGGCGCGTTCGTGCTGCTGGTCGGTGTCGTGGTCGCGCTGGCCTCGGTGGCCCGACCGGTGGCGGGAGCCATCGGCCGTCCGCTGCGGTTGCTCGGCACCAGCGGGGTGCTCGCGCGCGCGAACGCGATGCGCAACCCGCGCCGCACCGCGGTCACCGCGTCGGCCCTCGTGATCGGGCTCGCGCTGGTCGGGCTCACGGCCACGTTCGGCGCGTCGGCCAAGGCGTCGGTCCGGCGCGACACCGCGGCGGGCCTGCGCGCCGACTTCGTGGTGAAGACCGACGGCTTCGCCGGCTTCTCGCCCGAGGTCGCCGAGCGGCTGGCCGGGTTGTCGGCGGTCACCACGGTGGTACCGCTGCAGATCGCCGACGCGGCGGTCGACGGCTCCGTCGACACCGTGGGCGCGTTGGACCCCGCGCATCTCGACGACGTCGTGTCGCTCGACTTCGTGAGCGGCGGGGTCGAGGGTCTCGACGGCGAGGGCGGCGGTGTGTTGCTCGACGACGTGACCGCGAAGCGTGCCGGCGTGGCCGTCGGCGACGTCGTGGCGCTCCAGCTGTCGCGTGGCGTCGTCGACGTGCCGCTGCGAGGCGTGTTCCGCAACGACAACTTCATCGGGATCTTCGGTCAGGAGATCCCGATCGTCGTGAGCCCCCGCACGATCGACCTCGGGTCGGTCGACCGCCAGGACACGGTCGTGTTCGTGAACGCGGCGCCGGGGGAGCGCGCCACGGCGCTCGCGCAGATGGAGCGCGCCCTCGCGCGCGACTTCCCGAACATCGACGTGCTCACGCGCGACGAGTTCCGCACGCAGCAACTCGAACAGGTCGACCAGTTCCTCACCGTGCTGATC
>DASUMF010000281.1:0-11115 GCA_036277835.1 Acidimicrobiia bacterium | reverse complement strand
TTGGTGAGTCGGACGGCGCTCATCGCGACCACAGTGCCAGGAGCGCGGGCAGCACGAGGCACGGATTCTCGTGGGTCGCCACCCAGGTGATGCGCGGATCGCGGCGGAACCACATGCGTTGGCGCCGCGCGAACGACCGGGTGCGATCGGCCGTGCGCGCGAGCGCGTCGTCGAGGTCGGGGGTCTCTCCGTCGAGGTGAGCGATGATCTCCTGGTACCCGATCGCCTGGCGCGCCGTGCGCGACAGCGCGGTGCTCGCGACGAGCTCCCTCACCTCGTCGACCAGGCCGGCGTCACGCATAGCGGCCACGCGCTCGTCGATGCGACGGGCGAGGAGTGCGCGCGGGAGCCACACGCCGGCGAGGTGCACCGGCACGACCGGTGTGCCGAACGTCTGCACGCCGGGCCCATACGACGAGAACCGTCGGCCGGTGCTGCGGAACACCTCGAGCGCTCGCACGATCCGACGCTCGTTGCTCGGCTCGATCCG
The DNA here is from genome assembly GCA_036277835.1 of Acidimicrobiia bacterium. GTDB lineage: Bacteria > Actinomycetota > Acidimicrobiia > IMCC26256 > DASPTH01 > DASUMF01. The sequence continues at coordinate 10,625 of DASUMF010000281.1, read as the reverse complement.
CGCCGCGGCATCGGGGTCGACCTGCGTGAGCTCCGCGTAGAGACGCTCCACCCCGCCTGACGACGCGACCTCTCGCTCGAGCGCCGCGCGCGCCGCCGCGTCGCGAGGCGGGAAGGTGAGTGGGTCGATCACCGCCTGCACGTAGAGGCCGGTGCCGCCGACGAGCAGGGCGCGCTTCCCGCGCGACTCGATGTCGGCGATGGCGGCGCGGGCGGCGCGCTGGAACTGTGCCACCGACCACTCGTCGGATGGCTCGGCCACGTCGACGAGGTGATGCGGCACCGCGGCGCGCTCGCGGGTCGACGGCTTGGCCGTGCCGATGTCGAGGCCTCGGTAGACCTGCATCGAGTCGATCGACACGATCTCGACGTCGCCGAGCGCGTGCGCCACCGACATCGCCAGCCCAGACTTGCCCGACGCGGTCGGTCCGACCAGGGCGAGGTGCACGACGGGATCGGTCAAGGAGCCGCCGCGACGGGGATGCGGATCCGGCGCCGCCGCGCCGCCGGACGGATCGCGACGATGTCACCGCGCAGCCAGTGCGGCGCCGCCCCGGTGACCACGACGTCGATGGTGTCGCCGGCGCGGAGCGCCTGACCCTCGGCAGCTCGGCTGTCGGCGGAGGCCGGCGCGGTCGGGAAGTGCACGAGCTTGTTCTGGCGGGTGCGGCCGGACCAGACCGACGGGTCCTTCTTCGACGGCCCCTCCACCACCACCTCCTCGGTGCGGCCGACGCGCGCCTCGTGGTGCACGAGCGCGTGGCGTTCGACGAGCTCGACGAGGCGGTCCATCCGCTCGCGTGCCACGTCGGGCGCGACGAACAGCTCGGTCATCTCCGCTGCCGGCGTGCCCGGGCGGGGCGAGAACACGAACGTGTACGCCGCGTCGTAGGCGGCGGCGTCGACCACCTCGAGCGTGCGCTCGAAGTCGTCGTCGGTCTCGCCCGGGAAGCCGACGATGAGGTCGGTGGTGACGGCGAGATCGGGGATGGCCGCACGGGCGGCCGCGAGCTTCTCGAGGTAGCGGTCGGCCCGGTAGCCGCGGTGCATGCGCGCGAGCGTGCGGTCGCTCCCCGACTGCAGCGGGAGGTGCAGGTGTTCGCAGACCGACGCGCAGTCGGCCATGGCCGCGATCGTGTCGGGCCGGAGATCCTTGGGGTGCGGCGACGTGAAGCGGATCCGGTCGATCCCGTCGACCGCGTCGAGGGCGCGGAGCAGGTCGGCGAACTGGGGTCGGTACTGGCCCGCACCGAGGTCGCGCCCGTACGAGTTCACGTTCTGGCCGAGCAGGGTGACCTCGCGCACGCCGTCGGCGGCGAGCTCTTCGACCTCGCGCACGATGTCGCCCATGCGGCGGCTCACCTCGGCACCGCGCACGATCGGCACGATGCAGAACGCGCACGAATTGTCGCAGCCCAACTGGATGGTGACCCAGGCGGCGTGCGTGTGGTCGCGCTGCGCGGGGAGCGCGGAGGGATAGGCCTCGTGCTCTTCGAGGATCTCGACCACGGGGCCTTCGAGCCGGGCCCGCTCGAGCAGCGCGCCGGCGTGCGCAAGGTTGTGGGTGCCGAACACCACGTCGACGTGACCCGCACGCTCGACGATCAGCTCCCGGTCCTTCTGGGCGAGGCATCCCCCGACGGCGATCTGCAGGTCGGGTCGCGACGCCTTCAGCGCCTTGAGCCGCCCGAGGTGTCCGTACAGCTTGTTGTCGGCGTTCTCGCGGATGCAGCAGGTGTTCAGCACGACGACGTCAGCCGTCTCGAGGTCGTCGGTGGCGACCATGCCCTCTGCCGCGAGCAGCCCCGCGATGCGCTCGGAGTCGTGCTCGTTCATCTGGCACCCGTAGGTGCGCACGTGGAAGCGCCGCGGGGCGTCGGCTCCGGGGGTGGTGAGCTGGTCAGGCACGGCTGCCCAGTGTACGGCCGGCCCCGCTGCTCAATCGCCGAAGCGCTCGGGGAACAGCTCGCGCAGCGACGGGTTGGAGCGATCGCGATCGGAGAGCACCGGCGCGGTGAGTGGCCAGTCGATCGCGAGGTCGGGATCGTCCCAGGCGACGGCTCGGGTGTCGCTGCCGTCGTAGTACGAGTCGACGAGGTAGAGGTAGTGGACCGGCTCGTCGCCGACCACGCAGATCGAGTTCGCGAGGCCACTCGGGATGAAGAGCGCCATCGGCTCTTCGGCGCTGAAGGTGATCGTCTCCACCTGCCCGAAGGTGGGCAGCTCGGGCCGGATGTCGGCGACGGCCGCGAACATCGACCCGGTGATCGGGTACACCAACTTGTTCCATGCCTCCGCGTGCAGCGCGCGCAGCACGCCAGGGGCGGACGACGAGTGGTTCCACTGCACCGGTTGGAACTCGAAGCCGATCGCCTCGGTGAGCTCGTTCCAGCGCACGACCTCGCGGAAGAAGCCGCGCTCGTCGCGCTGAGTGGCGCGCTCCACGAGGTGGAGCCCGGGAATCGAGAGCTCGCGGACGCTCATGGCGGGCAGATGCTAGACCGCACCCGCCATGAGCCCCGCTTCGTGCGTCGCTCAGCTGGCGGCGTCGACCGACTCGTCGGTGACGTCGATCTCGACGTCACCCTCGGGCGCGTCGTCGATGCCGACCTCCTTGCGGATCTTGTCGCTGATCTCCACCATGAGGTCGAGGTTGTCGGCGAGGAAGGTCTTGGCGTTCTCGCGACCCTGGCCGAGCTGCTCGCCCTCGTAGGTGAACCACGCGCCCGATTTCTTCACGATGCCGAGATCGACGCCGGCGTCGAGCAGCGAGCCCTCTCGGCTGATGCCCTTGCCGTACATGATGTCGAACTCCGCCTGCTTGAACGGCGGGCTCACCTTGTTCTTCACGACCTTCACCCGCGTGCGGTTGCCGGTGATCTCGGCGCCGTCCTTGATCGACTCGACCCGACGGATGTCGAGACGCACCGACGAGTAGAACTTCAGCGCGCGACCACCGGGCGTGGTCTCGGGCGAGCCCCACATCACACCGATCTTCTCCCGCAGCTGGTTGATGAAGACGCAGACGGTGCGCGACCGGTTGAGGTTGCCGGTGAGCTTGCGCAGCGCCTGGCTCATGAGGCGGGCCTGGAGGCCGACGTGGGTGTCGCCCATCTCGCCCTCGATCTCGGCCTTCGGCACCAGCGCGGCGACGGAGTCGATCACGATCACGTCGAGCGCGCCGGAGCGGATGAGCATGTCGGCGATCTCGAGCGCCTGCTCCCCCGTGTCGGGCTGCGAGATCAGCAGCTCGTCGACGTTGACGCCGATCGCCTCCGCGTAGACCGGGTCCATCGCGTGCTCGGCGTCGATGTACGCGCAGATCCCGCCGGTGCGCTGGGCCTCGGCGACCACGTGCATCGCGAGCGTCGACTTGCCCGAGGACTCCGGCCCGAAGATCTCGACGACGCGCCCTCGCGGGAGCCCACCGATGCCGAGCGCGAGGTCGAGCGCGAGGGCGCCGGTGGAGATGGCCGAGACGCCGACGTGGCCCTTCTCGCCCAGTCGCATGATGGCGCCCTTGCCGTAGTTCTTCTCGATCTGGCCGAGTGCCATCTCGAGGGCCTGGTCTCGTTCCACGGTGGAACCCTCCTGGAGGTCGTGTGCTGGCTGCGTCTGACTGACTGCGGGCTGGGGGAAGCTGCTCGGACGAACTGTCTTCTGGACGACCGTACGGCGAGGGTACGACAGTTATCGCCGACGAATCACACGAGTGCAATCTACCCGAACACTCGTTCGTGATCAAGCATTCAGCCCCTGAAGCGAACCTGCCCGGTCCCCTGCACCGGTCGGCCGTGAGGTGCTTCTTCACTCGACGCGTGGTAACGGAGGTCGTCGTGGTGCACTAGTAGGTGGTGGACCCTTCCGGGCGAGTCGTCACGCAGGAGCGCTCCTCGGCGAGCGACTCGTTCGAGGCCTTCTTCTCCGAGGCGGAGCCGCGCCTGCGTCGAGCGCTGGTCGCCGCGTACGGGCTCGACCGCGGGCGCGAAGCTGCAGCGGAAGCGCTCGCGTGGGCCTGGGAGCACTGGGCGGAGCTGGCGAGCAAGACCAACCCGGTCGGGTACATCTACCGGATCGGCGTACGACGGACGCGGTGGCGGCGCATGCCCGTCACCTACGAGGTCGCCGACCGGCACGAAACCTGGTTCGAACCGAAGCTTCGGGTTGGCCTCGAGGAGCTGACGAAGCGCCAACGCACCGCAGTGGTGCTCGTGCACGCGTTCGGGTGGCAGCTCCACGAAGTCGCCGACGTCACCGGCATCGCGGTGACGACCGTGCAGAGTCATCTCGATCGGGGGATGGCGAAGCTGCGCGCCGCCTTGGAGGTGGATGCCGATGAGTAGCCGACTCGACGAGGAGCTGCGCCGGATCGTCGACGAAGGCGCGCCGCCGTTGACGCTCGACGACGTGGTCGGTCGGCCGACCCTTCGACGGTCAGCACCGGCGACCGCGTTGCTCGCGGCGGCCGTCATCGTCGTGATCGCGATCGTCGTCGCGGCCGGCGTGTCGCTTCGCAGCGGCAACGACGTCACAGCGATTCGACCCGGCGTCGTCGAGCTCCCGCTCTCGGAGCTGCCCGAAGGGGTGAGCGTCAGGCACGTCGGGTGGCGTGAGGTCTTCGTCGTCCGTCACCGCGCGAAAATCACGGTGTTCGACACCGACGTGCATCACCTGGTGGGTGAGCGAGGTCTCTGGTGGTGTCCGAACGAAGAGGTCTTCGTGTCGCCGACGCACGCGGAGCTCTTCGACCGCGACGGCCGGGCGATCGGTGGACCGGCGATCGCCGGCCTCGACCGGATCCCGACCCGCGTCCACGGTGGGACGGTCGTCATCGGATCGCACCGACTCATCCCCGGGCCGATGCCCAACCTGCACACGAGCCTGCTCGGGCAGGGCGGCGGCGACTGGGACAGCGGCCCCGGCTCGTTCTGCGATCAGGCCCTGAAGGCGAACAGCGCGGCCAGGATCTCGGTGCTCTACATCGAGGCCCTGCAGACCCTCGGTTTCGACAGCAAGGAGTACTCGGTGCCCGCAGGGCGGCTCGAGATCCGCTATTTCGGTGCAGCCGGGATCCCGTTCACGTTCGACGACCCGAAGCTCCGCCGCCAGTGCGAGCTCTCCGCTCGCACGACGAACGAGGTCGACCGGTGCCGGGTGACGCTGCAACCGGGCCGCTACCTCGTCTACGACCCCATCGGCAGCCACCGCGCCGCCGGGCTCGAGGCGACGATCGTCGCCACGCGGCGTTAAGGAGCGCGCAGGGAGATGCGCGCCAGCTCGCGGTGCACGGCGGCATTGGGGCGAGTGTCGCTCTCCATGAGCAGCACCTCGGTGACGTCCCACGCGCTCCCGAACGGCGCGTCGCCGATCGACGCGAGCACCGACGCCACCGGACAGGGCCGCCGTGCGCGCGCGACCGTCAGGTGCGCGGTGAACTCCTCCTCGGGCGTGAAGCCGAGAGCGCCGGTGGCATTCACCACGCAGGCCGCGGCGCGCTCGAGGTCGTCGGCGCCGAGGTCGACGCCCACCCACACGACCGACGCGCGGTCCGGCACCGGGAACGCGCCTGCTCCCCCGAGCCCGATCTTGAACGACTCCGTCCCTGCCAGCCCGGCGGTCAGCGCGCCGACGAGCGCGTCGACGTCGGCGACCGGACCGAGGAATTGCAGCGTGACGTGCCACTGCGCCTTGGGCGCCCAGGTGAGCCCGGGCGACGCCCCACCGCGCACGCGCGCGAGGACGTCGTCGAGCGCCGCGACCACGTGGGTCGGCGGGCGGACCGCGACGAATGCGCGCCGGATCGCGGCGCCACCCTCACGAGCGCTCACGGGAGCGCGGTCAAGCGCATCCTCAGCATGTTGAGCACCGAGATGGTGGAGAACTGACGGATGCGCTCTCGGTCGAACGGCAACCGCGCCGAGATCGCCTCGGTGGCGAAACCCGGGATCGCGATGCCGTAGAAGACGGTTCCCACGGGTTGGCCCTCCATCTCGTCGGGACCGGCAACGCCGGTCGCGGAGATCCCCACGCTCGCGCCGAGCACGCGCTGCGCGGCCTCCGCCATCTGGATCGCGGCCTCCTCGGTGACGACGCGCTCGGCGGTGACGCCCAGCACGTCGCGCTTCACCTCGGTCGCGTACGACGCGATCGACCCGCGGAACGTGCGCGACGCGCCGGGGACGTTCGCGATGCGTCCGCCGATGAACCCACCGGTCAGCGACTCGGCAACGCCGAGCGTCCATCCCCTCGCCTCGCACAACCCGAGCACCACCGACTCCATGGTCTCGTCGTCGACCGCGAAGACGAGGTCGCCCAGCACCGCGCGCAGCTGCTCGTCTTCGGCGTCGAGGAGCTCGCGCGCCGCGTCTTCGGTGGCCGCCTTCGCGGTCATGCGCACGTAGATGCCCTCGATGCCACGCGCCAGGAACGCGATGGTCGGGTTGGTCTGCTGGTCGACGCGGGTCGCGATCATCTCGGCCAGTCCCGACTCCGACGCGCCCCACGTCTTGAGCGACCGCGACACGATCACCGCGCGCTCCCCCGACCGTTCGAGCAGGTCGGGCAGCACGTAGCGGGTGACCATCTCGGTCATCTCGTAGGGCACTCCGGGCACCGCGTAGACGACCTTGGTGACGCCGCCGATCTCGATCTCGCACTGGAGCCCGGGAGCCGTCCCGATGGGATTCGGGATCACGCCGCCGCCCTTCGGCACGTCGGCTTGCCGCAGGTTGTTCTCCGGCATCGTGCGGCCGGTGCCGCCGAAGACACGCGCGATGTGCTCGATCAGCTCTTCGCGGCGCTCGAGGTCGACGCCCATCAGCTCGGCGATCGCTTCGCGTGTGACGTCGTCGGGCGTGGGCCCGAGCCCACCGCACACGATCACCGCATCGGCGCGCTCGAGCAGCTCGCCGAGGCACTGCACCATGCGCCCGAGGTTGTCGCCGACCTTGCGGTGCTCGCACGTGTCGATGCCCGCAGCCGAGAGGTGCTCGCCGATCCACGAGCTGTTGGTGTCGACGATCTGCCCGAGCAGCAGCTCGGTGCCGATCGCGAGGACGTCACACCTCATCGCGCGTCACCTGCCACTCGCATCCCGCTGCTTCCAACCGTGGCGCAGGATGTCGAGTGCGGACACCACCGTGAGCACGATCGCGATCCAGAGGATCACGTCGTGGATCGTGGCCCACTCGTAGGTGGGCGGGAAGAGCACGACCCCGACGGCGAGGAACTGGAAGAAGGCCTTCCACTTGCCCCACTGCTGCGCCGGCAGCGAGATCCCGCGACGGGCCGCGAGCGACCGGTACATCGAGATGCCGACCTCGCGCACGGCCACGATCACCACCGCGAGCCACGAGAAGTCGCCGGTGATCCCGAGCGCGGTGAAGCCGCCGATCACGAGGAACTTGTCGGCCAGCGGATCGAGGAACGCACCGGAGCGGGTGGTGCCGTCGCGGCGAGCGAGCCAGCCGTCGAGACGGTCGGTGCACGCGAGCACGAACCAGAGCGAGACGGTGAGCCAGTTCGAGCCCTGGTCGGCGATGAGCAGCACCGTGGGGATGGTCAGCAGCAGCCGCGCGATGGTGACGAGGTTGGCGGGGGTGAGGATCGCGCCCTCGCCGAAGCGGAACACGCGCTCGGGCTGCGGGTCGGAGGTCACCCGCTCGACCTGCCTGCTCACGTCTTCGCCACGAGATCGGGGCCGACCGCTTCGGTGACGTGGGCGCGCACGATCGCGCCCGGGCGCGCTGCGTCGACGTCGTCGACGCGGACGACGCCGTCGATCTCAGGGGCCTCACGATGGGTGCGGCCGGTCGCGATCCGCGCGTCGGCGTCGTGGTGGTCGACGAGCACGTCGACCTCGGTACCGACGAGCTCGTCGCGCGAAGCGCGGGTGATGGGATCCTGCACGTCGTCACACTCGCGCAACCACTCACCCACCAGCTCCGGCGGCACTGCGCCCGGCAACGTGGCGGCGGGCGTGCCGTCTTCGGGCGAGAAGGGGAAGAAGCCGGCCCAGTCGAGCGCGGCCGCACCGAGGAACGACAGGAGCGCGTCGTGCGCGGCCTCCGTCTCGCCCGGGAACCCCACGATGAACGACGAGCGGAACGCGGCGTCGGGCTCCTGCGCGCGGATGCCGTCGATGATGGAGAGGAAGCGGTCGCCACTCCCCCAGCGCTTCATCCCCCGCAACAGGGCGGGGTCGGCGTGCTGCAGCGAGAGGTCGAAGTACGGCACGACCGTCGGGAGCTCGAGCATCGTCGCGACCAGTGGGTCGCGCACCTCGCTCGGATACAGGTAGAGGAGCCGGACGCGCGCGAGGCCGCCGCCCGCGAGCCGGTCGAGGCGACTGAGCAACGGCGCGAGTGACCCGGGCTCACCGGCGTCGCGGCCGTACCACGCGAGGTCCTGGGCGACGAGCACGATCTCGGCGACGCCACCGTCGACGAGGTCGCGCACCTCGGCTTCGATCGCCTCCGGCGCGCGCGAGCGTTGCTTGCCACGGAACGACGGGATCGCGCAGAAGGCGCACGCCCGGTCGCAGCCCTCCGCCACCTTCACGTACGCCCACGGCAGCTCGGCCCGGGGACGGGCGAGCTCCAGCAGATCCTTGACGCCCACCGGCTTGGTACGGGGTGCAGCGAGGCCGATGCGCGTGCCGATCGCGCCCTCGCCGGCGAAGCCCACGACCGCGTCGACCTCGGGGAGCGCGGCGGCGAGTTCCTCGCCGTAGCGCTCGGCCATGCAGCCGGTGACCACGAGCTTGGCCCCCGGCTTGCGGGCCGCGGCGAGCGCGAGGACCGTCTCGATCGACTCCTGGCGCGCCGCCTCGATGAACGCGCACGTGTTGACGACGACCACGTCGGCGTCGCCCGCATCCGCCGCCGCGACCAGGCCGTCGGCGAGGAGTGAGGCGACGACCTTGTCGGAATCGACCGCGTTCTTCGGACAGCCCAGGGTCTCGACGTGGAAGCGCGGCCCCGACCCGGTCATCACCGGGCAGGTTACTGGCGACTTACGTCGCGGCTCCCGCCATCTGGGCGCGGCGGAGCGCTCCCTCCACCAGGAGCACCAATGTCTCCTTCACATGCAGTCGGTTCCGTGCGTCGCAGAGCACCACCGGGACGTTCGCCGGCACCGACAGCGCCTCACGAACCTCCCGCGGATGGTGCCGGTACACGCCGTGGAACAGGTTCACCGCCACGACGAACGGGATGCCGAGGTGCTCGAAGTAGTCGACGGCTGGGAAGCAGTCCTCGATGCGACGCGTGTCGACGAGCACGATGCCGCCGACGGCGCCGCGCACGAGCTCGTCCCACAGGAAGAGGAAGCGGTCCTGGCCGGGCGTGCCGAACAGGTACAGCACCATGTCCGGCCCGAGCGTGATGCGACCGAAGTCCATCGCGACGGTCGTGCCCGTCTTCGTGCTCACCGGGCCCGGGAAATCGACGCCGAGGCTCTCGACGGTGATGTCGGCCTCGGTGGTGAGCGGCTCGATCTCGGAGATCGTCCCGACCAGCGTCGTCTTGCCGACGGCGTACCCGCCGGCGACGACGATCTTCATCGAGACCGGCAGTTCAGAGTCCACGGATGCCCTCCAGCAGGCGTTCGAGCAGGCGCACGTCGCGGTGCTCCGATCGGTCCTCCATCTCGCGCACCTGCACCATGCGGGCGTCGACGAGGTCGCCGACGAGCACGCGGACGACGCCGACCGGGGCGCCGAGCCGGGCCGACACCTCCGCGATCGAGGTGGGCGTCTGGCACAGCTCGATGATGCGGCGGTCCTCCGGCGTGGCGGTGCGACGCAGCGCTTCAGGACCGATGAGGGCCAGCACCGGCGCGTGGAGCGCCAGCGGTCCGAGCGACGAGAGCGTGCGACCCCGCGTGAGCAGGTAGGGGCGCACGACCGAGCGTTGCGGGAGGTGCCGCTCGCCGTCGCCGGCACCCGAGCCGGCGCCGACGCCGGCGTCCGTGCTCACCGGATCGCCGATCGCGGGAGTGCGGTCTGCAACTCGGACACGAGCCCCGGCGTGAGGGCGCTCGCGCACTTCTCGACGAGCACGGCCATCTCGTACCCGACCAGGCCCACGTCACAGGGACGACCGGTCGTGACGGCGAGCACTGAAGTCTCGCTGACCCGCATCACGAAGAGCATCGCCTCGTCCATCTCGACGATGACCTCGTGCACGCGCCCGCCGCCGATCGGCGTCGCACCGCCCTTGGCGATGCTGAGCAACCCGGCCGACACGGCGGCCAATCGATCACCGGAGCTGCGGTCCAGTCCGTCGGACAGCGCGATCAGCAGGCCGTCGGACGACACGACCGTGGCCTCCTTCACGCCGGGCACCCGCTCGACGAAGTTGGACACCAGCCAGTTGAGGTTCCGCGCTTCCGCGCTCAACTGCATCATCGTTCACGCTCCGGGGCAGGGTCCCCGACCTCGGGGACATCGGTGTCGAGGACGTCGATCTCGGCTCGGCCGCGACGCTTGCCCTGGTCGTGGCGGCTCAGGAACTCGTGCACCCGGTACGGGCGCAGCGGGTCGGACTCCGGCACCGCCGCCCCCGGTTCGGGCACCGTGAAGGTCGACTCGGCGCTGGGCTGGTGGCTCAGGTGCTGGCCCGGGAC
>DASUMF010000280.1:0-4586 GCA_036277835.1 Acidimicrobiia bacterium | reverse complement strand
CGCTCGAGATCCGGCGCAACTCCGAGTGGCTCGCGACGATGGACATCGAGGACGTGCTGCGTCTCACCGCGCGCACGACCGTCGCCCGAATGCTCGAGCGTGACGACTTCGCCAACCGCTACGCCGACGGCTCGCCGATCTCGGTGATGGAGTTCCTGTACCCACTGCTCCAGGGGTGGGACTCCGTGATGGTCGAGGCCGACATCGAGCTGGGCGGCAGCGACCAGCTGTGGAACTTCCTGATGGCCCGCCAGCTCCAAGAGCAGGAGGGCCAGGAGCCGCAGGTCGTGCTCACCATGCCGCTGCTGGTGGGGCTCGACGGCGTGAAGAAGATGTCGAAGTCGCTCGGCAACTACGTCGGGATAGCAGAGGCGCCGGGGGAGCAGTTCGGCAAGCTCATGTCGCTCCCCGACGAGCTCATGGGCGCGTACTTCGATCTCGCCACCGCGTGGCCGCTGTCGCGCGCCGCGCAGGTGATGACCGACGTGCGCTCCGGCGCGATGCGCCCGGTCGAGGCCAAGCGGCTGCTGGCGCGCACCGTGGTCGACCTGTACCACGGGCCCGGCTCGGGTGAAGCGGCGGAAGCCGAGTTCGACCGCGTGTTCAAGGCGCACGACGCGCCGAGCGAGATCCCCGACGTCGCCATCGACGGTGCGGAGTTCCGCGACGGCCGCGTGCGCCTCGCCCGCGTGCTCGCGGTCGCGTTCCCGAGCGCGGTGCCGTCGAACAAGGAGGGCCGGCGCAAGATCGAGCAACGCGGCGTGAAGCTCGACGACGTCGTGGTCGACGATCCCGACGTCGAGCTCAGCGCGTTGGAGCTCGACGGCCGCCTGCTCCAGTTGGGACGCAAGCACTGGGCGCGGCTGCGGTCGTGAACCAGCGGTTCGACGGGCTCCCTGCGCTCAACGAGGCGTGAACACCAGCGGCAACGGGTCGACGTTGCGGATCCCGACGTTGTTGAGCCCGGCGGGCTGCGCAGGATCGAGCTCGTAGTCGGGGATGCGGGCGTGCAGCGTCGTGAGGGCGACCCGCAGCTCCATCCGGGCGAGATGCGAGCCGAGGCAGCGATGGAACCCGCTCGCGAACGCGATGTGGCGGTTCGACGGCCGCGTGAAGTCGACGTCGGTCGCGCGGTCGAAGGCTTCGGGGTCGAGGTCGGCCGCCGCCCAGTGGACGCGCAGGTTGTCGCCCGCCTTGATCTGCGCGTCGCCGATCGCGAAGTCGGCGGTCGCGTAGCGGCCGCCGGCCGGCACCGGCGTCTGGATCCGGAGGAGCTCCTCGATCGCGGCGGGCCACAGCGACGGGTCGTCGATGAGCTGCTGTCGTTCCGACGGGTGGCGGGCGAGCCACTCGACCGAACACGACAGCGACGACGCGACGGTGTCGAGTCCGGCGAGCACGAGGAGGAACACGATGTCGACGACGTCCTCGCGCGTCAGGCGGTTGCCGTCGACCTCCGCCTTCATGAAACCCCCGAGGAGGTCGTCGCCGGGGTCGTCGAGCGCGGCGCGCCGGTCGAGCTCGGCGTAGAGGTACTCGACCATCTTCGGGCCCGAGGTCGCGCCGTGCTCCTCGTCGGTGGGGCGGATGACGCCGTCCTTGAACCACTGCAGGAACGGCATGTCCTCGAGCGGGAGGCCGAGCAGGGTCAGGAAGATCTGGCTCGGGAGCGGGTCGCAGAACGCGGCGTACAGGTCGACGCGCCCGGCACCGGCGAAGTCGTCGATGAGCTCCTCGCACAGCGCACGCGTGCGCACCTCGATCTTGGCCACCTCCTTCGGCGCGAAGAGCGGGTCGAGGAGCTTCCGGTACTTCGTGTGCTCCTCGCCGTCGAGCATGAGCGGGATGAGCGGGCGCCCGGTGCTCATGAGCGAGCTCATCATCTCGCCCACCTCGGGTGCGAAGGAGTGCACGTCGCGCCGTTTCGTGACGTGGAGCACGTCCTCCATGCGAAGGAAGGTCACCCCGGTCTCGTCGCGCACCACACGGGGCCCGTCGTGGAGCCGTGCCACGTCGTGGAACACGTCGACCACACCGTCGCGATAGGCCTCGCCGAACATGCTCCCGCCCGAATCCGCCATGCGCACGCACCCCCTGGGTCGAGGTGATCGTAGGTCGGCGGGGCACCACGTTGACCGGAGCGCCGCGCCGATGCGAAGGTTGCCCCCTCGGCCGGCACGCACTCGGCCCGACGACATCGGGGGCACCATGACGGACCTGCTCGAGATCGGCCACGCGATCCGCGACGCGTACGCGTCGTCGGTGCCCGAAGGGCACGCGGCATGGATGGGCTACGCGGGGGACGGCATGCGGGTGTACCACGTGCCGGAGCTCCCGGGCGACGGCCACCCGATCGACGTGTCGCAGCTCGGCGGCGCCGCCGACGCGGAGTCGGACGCGCTGGCGAAGATCGACACGCGCATCACCGTCGACACCGTGCGAGCGATCGGCGACGACATGCTCGCGCTCGAGACGACGTTCACCGGCACGCTGCCCGACGGCACCCCGTTCCGCTACCCCAACGTGCTGCTCTACACGTTCCGCGACGGCAAGATCGCCCAGCTCGTCGAGGTCGCGTCCGCCGACATGTGGTCGACGCTGCGCGCCGCGCTCGAGACCGTCGGGTTCGGCGCTGGACGCGACGCCGCGCAAGCCGGGTGATCGTCGGCGACGACCTCACCGGCAAGGTGGCGATCGTCACCGGCGCCGGGACCGGCATCGGTGCCGACGCGGCGCGGCTCCTCACCGACGCGGGCGCCGACGTGGTGCTCGGCGCGCGCAAGGTCGAGCGGCTCGAGGCGGTGGGGGAGGAGCTGCGCGCGTCGGGGCGGCGGGTGCTCGTCGTGCCCACCGACGTGCGCGACGAGGAGCAGTGCGAGGCGCTGGTGGCGCGCGCCGTCGACGAGCTCGGCCGGGTCGACGTCGTGGTCAACAACGCGGGCGGGAGCTACCTGTTCCCGCACGAGGACACGCCGCTCGAGAAGTGGGACAACAGCTTCGCGCTCAACGTGCGCGGACCGTTCGTGCTCACGCAGGCCGCGGGCCGTCACATGCTCGCGCAGGGCAGCGGCGTGTTCGTGAACATCTCGTCGGCCGCCGGTCTCCACGGCGTGAGCGGTGGCGTCGCGTACAGCGCGGCAAAGTCGGCGCTGCAGATGCTCACGCGGGTCGTCGCGATGGAGTGGGGCACGCGCGGGATCCGCGCCAACTGCATCGCGGTGGGCGCGGTCGCGTCGGAGGGCGCGCTGCGCTCGTGGGAGCGGGCCGGGATCCTCGACGAGCTCATCGGCGGTGCGGGGGAGCCCATCGACATCGCCAGGGCGATCCTCTACCTCGCCAGCGACGCCTCACGGTTCATGAACGGCCAGACCATCGCCCTCATGGGCAACCACATCTAGCCCGCGTCGCCGTCGGCGTAGGCCGACATGTCGAACTGGCCCGTGAGCGCGGCGTTCATCATGCCCTGCTCGGTCCAGATGATCTGCCCGTTGATCAGGCTCGCCTCGGGCGTCGCGAGGAACAGCAGCACCCACGCCGGCTCCGCCGGCTTCGGGTTCGTCCCGATCGTCGCCTTGATCGGGTCGCCGGTCTCGAGCGCCCAGTTGTTCATCGCCTCGGTGTCGATCGCGCCGGGCGCGATGCAGTTCAGCCGGATGCCGTGGTCGCGCAAGAGCTGGTAGCCACGCCACATCACGTAGACGTTGATGCACTCCTTCGAGAAGAAGTAGCCGGTGTCGACGAGATCGAGCCGTGCTTCGCCCCACGCGCGCACGTCGTCGAAGCCCTGGTGGTGCTCCACCAGGTCGAGGAGCTCCGGCATGTGCGCGGTGTACCCCGCGCCGCCGCCCGACGAGGTGATCGCGATCGCGCCCCCGCGGCGGATCTTCGGCACCAGCCCCTCGACGAGGCGACGCACGCCGGCGAAGTTGACCATGAGGCAGTCGATGCCCTCGTTCACGAGGTGCGGGATCGCCACGGTCACGATCACGGCGTCGAGCGGACCCTCGACCCGATCGATCGCGGCTTCGATCGACGCCTCCTGGCCGAGGTCGACCTCGATGAACTCGGCGACGGCTTGGGTGGTGGGTCTGATGTCGAGCCCGATGACCTCCGCGCCGTGCTCGAGCAGCAGGCGCGTGACCTCGGCGCCGATGCCCGAGTGACACCCGCACATCAGCACCCGCTTCCCGGTGAAATCGAGCATGCCGGTCTCGCCCCCTGTGTTTCGACGGAGTGGTGACGCTAGGCCCGGTGCGGTGCGGGCGTCCATCCTCACGCCGCGCGGCGGCGCGCGGCACGATGGCGCGATGGCGACGACCGGGAACGATCCGTTCGAGCTCCTCTCGCGTGCGCTCGACGGCTACCTCACGACCCACCTGCTCGCGGTCGTGACCCAGCTCGGGGTCGCAGAGCACCTTGCGGACGGGCCACTGGACGCGGTCGAGCTCGCGACCCTGGTCGGCGCGGATCCCGATCGCCTGCGCCGCGTGCTGCGCGGCCTGGTCGTGGAGGCGATCCTCGCCGAGGACGAGCACGGCCGGTTCTCGCTCACCCCGGCGGGCGAGCTCCTGCCGTCGGTCACGGGC
>DASUMF010000279.1:0-9272 GCA_036277835.1 Acidimicrobiia bacterium | reverse complement strand
CGTCGGCAGCGAGCGCGACCAGGCACCGCCGGAGGTCGCCCGGTGCGAGCACGCCGAGATCGCGCCGGAGACGTCCCGACGACCCGCCGTCGTCGGCCACGCTCACGATCGCGGTGATGGACCCCGCGTACTGCCGGACCGCGCGCAGCGCTACTGCGAGCCCGTGTCCCCCACCGAGCGCGACGACACGCGGGGCTGCTTGCCGTTCGGGCACGGAGCCGGTCTCAGTCACGGTCGATGTCCCGGTGGTGCACCGTCGGCGCGAAACCGAGGCGCTCGAGCACCTCGGCAAGCTCGGACGCGATCACAACGCTGCGGTGGCGGCCGCCCGTGCACCCCATCGCGATCGACAGGTACGCCTTGCCCTCGCGCACGTACGCCGGGAGCAACAGGGCCAGGAGCCGCTCGAGCTCCGCGAGGAACGCATGCGCCTCGGGCTGGCCGAGCACGTACTCCCGCACGCGGTCGTCGGTGCCGTCGAGCGGTCGGAGGTCGTCGACCCAGTGCGGGTTCGGCAGGAACCGGCAGTCGAGCACGAGGTCGACGTCGAGGGGCAACCCGTGCTTGTACCCGAACGACACGACGCTCGTCTGCAAGGAGCCGACGCGCTGCTCGGCGTCGCCGAAGCGCGCCACGATCCGGTCGCGCAGCTCGTGGACGTTGAGGTCCGACGTGTCGATCACGACGTCGGCCTGGCCCTTGAGCTCGCCCAAGAGCACCCGTTCGGCCGCGATCCCCTCGGAGACCCGCTCACCGCCGGCCATCGGGTGCTTGCGACGCGATGCCTCGTACCGGCGGACGAGCACGTCGTCGGCCGCGTCGAGGAACAGCACGCCGGTGGCCGCGCCTCGTGATCGAAGCTCGGCCAACGCGGCGGTGAGATCGGCCATGAAGTCGCCGGCGCGCACGTCGACGACCAGTGCCACGAGCGGCGCCGACTCCTTGCCGCCCTCGGAATCACCGACCTTCGTGATGAGCGCCGGCGGCATGTTGTCGATCACGAACCAGCCGAGGTCCTCGAACACGTCGGCGGCGGCGGAGCGACCCGCGCCCGACATCCCGGTGATCACCGTGACCTGCCTCATCGCCGCCCCGCCTCGTGCAGCGCGGCGTACGTTGCACGACCGACCGGCTCGGGCAACCAGGCCAGCGCGACGAGGTCGTCCTCGGTCATCTCGCGCAGTCGCTTCACCGACCCGAATTCCTTGAGCAGCCGGCGACGACGCACCGGGCCGAGCCCGGGCACGTCGTCGAGCACCGAACGGGTCATCTTCTTGTCGCGCAGCTGACGGTGATAGGTGATCGCGAACCGGTGCGCCTCGTCACGCACCTGTTGCAGCAGGTAGAGGGCCTCGGAGTCGCGCGGGATGCGCACCGGCTCGCTGCGCCCCGGCAGATAGACCTCCTCGAAGCGCTTGGCCAGGCTCGCCACGCAGATGTCCTGGAGGCCGAGGTCCTCCAACACGCGCACTGCCACGCCGAGCTGGCCCTTCCCGCCGTCGACGAGCAGGAGGTTCGGCGGGTACGCGAAGCGCTTCCCGGCACGCGCGCCGTCTTCACGCTCCACGAGGTAGCGACGGAAGCGCCTGGTCAGTGCCTCCTCCATCGACGCGAAGTCGTCCTGTTGCGACTGGTCGCGCATCTTGAACCGCCGGTAGTCGGAACGCTTGGGCAAGCCGTCTTCCATGACCACCATCGACGCGACGATCTCGCTCCCCTGCAGGTTCGAGATGTCGAAGCACTCGATCCGCAGGGGCGCCTCGGGGAGCTCGAGGGCCTCCTGGAGCGCGACCAGGGCGCGGGCTCGCGCGTTGTGATCCGACGAGCGCTTCAGCTTGTGGCGCACGAACGCCTCGCGCGCGTTCTGGTCGACCGTCACGAGCAGCTCGCGCTTGGCGCCGCGCTGCGGCACGCGCACGCGGACCCGTGCGCCGCGGGCGGTGGTCAGGAACTGCTCGTACAGCGCGACGTCGTCGGGCTCGTCGGGTACGAGGATCTCGCGCGGGATGTTGGCCGGATCGAGCCCGCCGTACAGCACCTCGAGGATCCGCCCCACGAGCTCGGCCCGGGTGAGATCCTCGACCTTGTCGACGATCATGCCCTTGCGACCGACGACACGGCCCTTCCGCACGAGGAACACCTGCACCGATGCCTCGAGCGGGTCGTCGGCGATGGCGACCGCGTCGTAGTCCTCTTCCTTGGCGTCGACCATCTGCTGGGTCTCGATCGCCTTGCGCACGGAGACGATCTGGTCGCGCAGTCGTGCCGCGCGCTCGAACTCGAGCTCGTCGCTCGCCCGGTGCATCTGCTTGTCGAGGCGGTCGAGCACGAACGCGGTGTCGCCGTCGAGGAACTGGATCAGCTCGTCGACCAGGCCGTCGTACTCCTCACGGGCGATCGATCCCACGCACGGCGCCGAGCACTTCTCGATGTGGGCGTACAGGCACGGACGGCCGAGGCGCTTGTAGCGGTCGAATTTACCGTTCGTACAGGTGCGGATCGGGAAGGTGCGCAGCAGGAGATCGAGGGTCTCGCGGATCGCGTACGCGTGCGCGAAGGGCCCGAAGTAGCGCACCCCCTTGCGTTTGGCGCCCCGGAGCACCATCGCCCGCGGCCACTCCTCGTCGAGCGTGATCGCGAGGTACGGGTACGACTTGTCGTCGGTGTAGCGGATGTTGAAGCGCGGCCGGTGCTTCTGGATGAGGTTGAACTCGAGGAAGAGCGCCTCGACCTCGTTGCGCACGCCGATCCACTCGACGGTGTCGGCCGCCGCCACCATCTGCCGGGTGCGTTCGCCGAGCCCGGTGCCGAAGTACGACATGACACGGCTGCGGAGGCTCTTCGCCTTGCCCACGTAGAGGATGCGGCCCTGCGCGTCCTTGAATTGGTAGGAGCCGGGCGTGTCAGGGATCGTCGACGGCTTCGGCTTCTCCACTCGCCCATTGTCGCGCCGCGACGGCGCCCTCCAGGCTGTCCTTGGCCACGACCGAGTCACGAGCAGCCACGAGCTTCGGGTACCACTCGTCGAGCATCTCGACGATGCGCTCCGGGAAGATGTGGACGCCGTCGAGGCGGTGGACGGCATCCTCGCTCGGCGGCTCCGCGTTCATCGCGTCGGCCCAGGGAACCGTGGTGACCCACTGCGTGGTCGTGGCCAGGCGGGCGAGCGCTGCGTTGTACACGTCGGTGAAGGCCGGCTCCTGCGGCCCGCCGGGAGCAACCGTCTCCCCCTGCTTGGTTCTGAGTCGGAGGATGTAGGGCGACGTGAGCCAGAGCTGCGGCACCCCGGGCGCGTCCGATTGCAGTGCGCGCGACACGTCGTCGACGCCGCGTTGGATCACCGCACGGCCGGCCGGGTCGGTCGGAAGGAGCCAACGGTCGTCGGGGTCACCGACACGATGGAGCGACGAGGAGTCCATGGGACCGCCGACGACCACGATCATGTCGGGGCGCCACGCCGCGAGATCCGACGCCCAGCGCTGCGGTGCATCGAGGCATTCCTGCGGCGTCGGGAGGTCGGTGAAGCCGTCCGCGTTGTACCACTTGATCTTGTCGATCTGGCCCATCGGGCACGCCTTCACCGCCGCCGACCTCACCTCGAGCGCGCCGGTGCGCCGCGCGTAGAGCGACAGCCCGGCGGCGAACATGATCCCGGTGGAGTCGCCGACGACGTAGACCTTGGCCGGTCCCGCGACCGCAGGTGCGGCAGGTGCCGCGGGATCGACCGGTGCTGCGGGCTCGGCCGCCACCGGGTGATCGGGCGGGGTGGCGACCTGCTGCTGGGTGACCAGCGCTTCGGCGCGGTCGAAGGTGTCGTTCGTGATGACCTTCGTGGGATCGGCCAGCGGCACGGTCAACGGCACCGCCACCGCCACCGCGACGAGCGCGGCGACCCACATCACCGGCGCGACCCGCACGCGTCCTATGGCGCCCTTGCGGAACGGCAGCTCGAGCAGGAAGTAGGAGCCGACCGCGAGCGCCGCCGTCACGGCGCAGCGCACCCCGAACAGCGCCCACCCCTGCAGACCGGTGCGTGCCGGATCGAGCACCAGGAACACGGGCCAGTGGTAGAGGTACAAGCCGTAGCTCACCAGCCCGACCGCCACGAGCGGGCGCCACGAGCCGATCACGCGCACGGGACCGGGCACCGTCGCCGCGACGATCACCACCACCCCGACGAGCGCGACGAGCGCGAGGCCGCCGTCGAAGAGCCATGGCGTCCCGAAGCCGACGGTGCTCCAGAGCGCGAGCACTCCGACGAGCGCCGCCGCGCCCGCGACACCGGCGACCCGCGCCGCGGTGCGGCTCTGCGCCACCTTCGGGGTCCAACAGCATGCGAGCAGCACTCCGGCGAGCAGCTCGAGCGCGCGGGTGTCGGTGCCGTAGTAGATGCGATCCACCGATCCGAACGCGACCTGCTCGAGCAAGCTCGCACCCATCAGCGCGACCACGATCACCCCGAGCGAGCGGCGGAAGTGCGTGCTGCGACCGAGCTTCACGAGGATGGCGGCGATGCCCGCGACGAGCAGCGGGAACACCACGTAGAACTGCTCCTCGATCGCCAACGACCAGAAATGCTGCAGCGGCGAAGGGTCCTGGAACAGATCGGCGTACGAGTTGTGCGACGACACGAACCGCCAGTTCGTCACGTTGACGATCGACGACCAGAGATCACCCCGCAGTGCGAGCAGCTGGCTGTCGGTCGCGAACGTCGCGCCGTAGACGCACACGATCAGCAACGCGAGCAGCGCCGCCGGCGCGAGCCGGCGCAGTCGCCGACCCCAGAACGCGCCGAGACGCAAGCCTCCGGTGCGTTCCACCTCGTCGATCAGCAGTCGGGCGATCAGGAAGCCCGAGAGCGTGAAGAACAGGCTCACGCCGAGGTAGCCCCCGCGCGCCCAACCGAACCCTTGATGGAACAGGAGCACCGCGATGACCGCCAGGCCGCGCAGGCCGTCGAGACCCCGTTGACGGTTGGTGCGCGAAGTGGTCGCGATGCTTGCCGCCGACGTCACGTCTCAGCGACCGGCGGCGAGGTCGGCGTCGTTGCGCGCCCATTGCGGTTCGGCCGTGACGGCGGTCGCGCTCTCCTTGGCGACCACGCTGTCGCGAGTGCGCACGAAGATGGGGAACCACTTGGTGAGCATCTCGTCGATGAACGGGGTCTGCATGTGGATGCCGTCGGGGCGCTTCGTCGCGTCTTCGCTGGGCGGCGTCGCGTTGACCGCGTCAGCCCACGGCACGGTGGTGACCCACGGCGTCGTCGCCGCGAGTCGGGCGATGGTCTGGTTGTAGACGTCCATGAAGACGGTGTTCTGGGGTCCGCCCGGCTCGACCGTTTCCCCTGACTCGGTCTGGAGTCGGAAGATGTACGGCGAGGTGAGCCAGAGCTGCGGCACTCCGGGCGCATCCTCACGCAGGTATCGAGCGACATCGGCGACGCACGCCGCGATCTCCGCGCGGCCGGCCGGGTCGGTCGGCAGCAACGTGCGGTCGTCGGGGTCACCGGTCCGGTGGAACTCCGAGGAATTCCCCGGGCCGCCGACGACGATGATCATGTCGGGTCGCCACGCCGCGAGGTCCGACGCCCACAGGTGCGGCGCGTCCACGCACTCGGGCGGTACCGGAAGGTCGCGGTAGCCGCCGTTGTAGACCTTGAACCGGTCGATGCGGCCCATCCCGATCGGGCAGGCTCCGATCGCTCCCGATCGCACTTCGAGTGCGCCCGTCCGCTTCCCGTACATCGCGAGCCCGCCCGCGAACATCTGGCCCGTCGAGTCACCCACGACGTACACGTTCAAGGGCCTGGGCGGATCCGCAACCGTGCCGGCCACTGGCGCATCCGACGAGGGCGCGGTGCTGGATTTCACGGCGCCGGATGCGGACTGCGGGTGCGCGCGATCGGACCGCTGCGATGCCACCAGGGCTTCGGCCGCCTTGAAGGTCTCGGGGGTGATCGCCTTCGTCGGGTCGGACAACGGGACGATCACCGGCACGGCCACCGCGACCGCGACGAGCCCCGCGACCCACATCATCGGCGCCACGCGCACGCGACCGATCGCGCCCTCCCGGAACGGGAGCTCGAGCAGGTAGTAGGAGCCGACCGCGAGCACGCCGGTCACCGCACACCGCAGCGCGAACAGCGGCCAACCCTCCAGGCCGGTGCGCGCGGTGTTCAGCGCGAGGAACACCGGCCAGTGGTACAGGTACAAGCCGTAGCTGATCAGGCCGATCACGACCAACGGCTTCCACGATCCGATGGTGCGCACCGGGCCGGGCACCGTCGCCGCGATGATCACGACCACGCTCGTGAGCGCGACGAGCAGCAGGCCACCGTTGAAGATCCATTCCGTGCCGAAGCCGACCGTGGCCCACAACACGATGATCGCCACGAGCGCGACGACGCCTGTGACGCTCGCAGCCCGCGCGGCCGTGCGACTCTGGGCCAGCCTCGGCGTCCAGCAGCACGCGAGCAGCACACCGGCGAGCAACTCCATCGCGCGCGTGTCGGTGCCGTAGTACTCGCGCTGCACCGAGTGCAGCAGGAGCTGCGCCGCGACGCTCGCGACCATGAGCGCGACGACCACGGTGCCGAGCGACCGCCGAATCCCCCACGTGGCACGACCCCATCGCACCGACACCGCCGCGACCCCGGCGGCGATCAGCGGGAACACCAGGTAGAACTGCTCCTCGACGGCCAACGTCCAGAAGTGCTGCACCGGCGACGGATCCTGGTACAACGCCGCGTACGGGTTCCCCGCCGCCACGAAGCGCCAGTTCGTGACCTCCGCGAGCGACGCCCAGATGTCGCCGCGCATCGACAGGCGTTGGCTCTCGGTGGCGAAGTACGCGCCGTACAGGCAGATGAGCAGCAGCGCGAGCAGGGCAGCCGGGGCGAGACGGCGGATCCGTCGACCCCAGAAGGATCCGAGCCGGAGCCCCCCGGTGCCCTCCACCTCCTTGATGAGGAGACGTGCGATCAGGAAGCCCGAGAGCGTGAAGAACAAGCTGACGGCGAGATAGCCCCCACGGGCCCAGTCGAACCCCTGGTGGTACAGGAGCATGGCGATGAGCGCGATGCCACGCAGTCCGTCGAGGCCGCGTTGACGGGAACGGGACGTACCCGTGGCGGCCTGAACGGGCGTGGGCGTCGGGTCGATCCGCGCCGAAAGCACTCCCCCTTCTTGCACCCGTGTGAGGTTACAAGCGCTCGCCCCGTTGGAATCTTCAGACCTTTGGTCGGGGTTATGCTCGTCGAAGGCCGGTCCTGGTACTGCCGGTCACATATCGGTTCCGCAGGCCGACAACCCCGCGGTGGGCGACCAGGCTGTCCCCGCCGGCCACGAGCGGACCCACCTCCCTCTGGGGGAATCCACCATGTTGCGACTGCAGGCTCCCTTGCCGGACCGCTACACCCTCGCGTCCGCCGACGAGCTCGACGCCCGGATCGCCGCGGCCAAGGCCGAGCTCGGCGACCGGCTGCTGATCCTCGGCCACCACTACCAGCGCGACGAGGTCATCAAGTGGGCCGACGCCCGGGGCGACTCCTTCAAGCTCGCCCGCTTCGCGGCTGACAACGACCACGCCACCGACATCGTGTTCTGCGGCGTGCACTTCATGGCCGAGTCGGCCGACGTGCTCACCGGTGACCACCAGCGCGTGATCCTCCCCGACCTCAACGCGGGCTGCTCGATGGCCGACATGGCCGACATCGACCAGGTCGAGGAGTGTTGGGACGCGCTCGCGGCCGTCACCGACATCGACAAGGTCGTGCCGATCACGTACATGAACTCCTCCGCGGCGCTGAAGGCATTCGTGGGCGAACACGGCGGCGCGGTGTGCACGTCGTCGAACGCGCGGGCGATCCTCGAGTGGGCGCTCGCCAAGGGCGGCCCCGGCGAAATCAAAGTTCTCTTCTTCCCCGACCAGCACCTGGGACGCAACACCGCGTTCGACATGGGCTACGACGATGCGTCGATGCGGGTGTGGAACCCGCGCTTCGAGCTCGGCGGCCTCGATGAGCGCGAGATCAAGGAGTCGACCTTCCTCCTCTGGAAGGGCCACTGCTCCGTGCACCAGCGGTTCACCACCGAGCACGTCGCGCAGTTCCGGGCCGATCACCCGAACGGCGAGGTGATCGTGCACCCCGAGTGCGCACACGAGGTGGTCGCACTGGCCGACCGCGTGGGTTCGACCGAGCGCATCCTCGACTGGGTGGAACGCGCGACACCGGGTTCGGTGCTCGGCGTCGGCACCGAGATCCACATGGTGCAGCGCATGGCGAACGAGCACCCCGACGTGTCGGTGGTGTCGCTCGACCCGCTCATCTGCCCCTGCTCCACGATGTTCCGCATCGACGGTCCGCACCTCGCGTGGGTGCTGGAGTCGCTCGTGGCGGGTGAGGTCGTGAATCAGATCACCGTCGACGCGGACACCACCGAGTGGGCGCGGGTCGCGCTGCAGCGCATGCTCGACATCACCTGAGCACCACCAGCATCAGCAGGCGCGCTCGCACACGTAGATGCGGCAGCCGGAGCCCACGACACCGGCGAATCTGCGGCGCCAAGCCATCGGGAGCGACGGCATCGACAAGTGGCCGGTATAGAAGACACCAGCCGGCTCGTCGAGGACGACCCGACCTGCGAGTCGTTTCCGCCACGCGCCAGCACGGTACGCAGAGATCTCGGCGATTGCCGAAGGGAATTCGCCGTGCGGTGGCTCGCGGAGCATCGCACGAACCACTAGCTCTCGCAGCGTGAGGGCGGTCGCCGAGGTGTCGGGAGCGACGACCTCGAGCGTTCTTGCTGCGTTGGCTCGTCGCGCCAAGGCCCAATGTGCCGCGCGCTTCGGGACCGTGAGATAGAACATCGACATCGCCGCGACGCGCCACGTGGGCGTCGGCATCAGGTGCACTGCGCGACCGTCCGCACCGAGCACCCGGTCGACCTCGCGCAACAGACCCGGCAGATCGACGACGTGCTCGAGCACGTTGGAGCTGAACACCACGTCGAACGAACCTGAGGCGAAAGGCAAGCGCACGCCATCGATCGGGAGTACTGGCGCGTAACCCGTCTCGGCGGCTGGCATCACGTCGACGTCGACCGACGCGACCTCGTACCCCTGCTTCGAGAGCAGCGACGACTGCCACCCCGTCCCGGCGCCGAGCTCCAGGAGGCGGGCAGGAGCGGGCGGGAGGTGCCGCAACACGACAGAGAGCTCAGCCGCGCGTAGGTCGTCGAGCAGCGTCATCTGCCCCACCGGTCGAGCCAGGC
>DASUMF010000278.1:0-2495 GCA_036277835.1 Acidimicrobiia bacterium | reverse complement strand
CGAAGGTCTCGACGTTGTTGACGAGCACCGGCGGGACGAGGTTCTCGTCGGTGTCGGAACCGAGCTCGACGTTGGCGGCCAGGCCGCTGCCAGCTGCGACGTCGGCGTACCGCTGGTCGTCGTCGACGACGTCAGTGAGGCCGCGACGCCACGGAGGCGCGATGCGCGGGAACGGCGGTCGACCGTCGATCACCTCGAGCAGCGCCGTCTCCTCGCCGTACAGGTACTCGCGCGGACCGGCGAAGGCCAGGAGGTCGATCCCCCACGCGCCCGCGCGCTCGCGCCACGCGGCGAGCGCGTCCTCGAGCAGCGCCAGCTCGCGCGCGAACGATGCCTTCAGCGCGAGCACCACGCGATCGGCCTGGAGGGTGCGCGCCGCGATCAGCGCACCCTCGATCACGGCGTGAGGGTTGGCGCGCAGGATCGCCCGGTCCTTGAACGATCCCGGCTCGCCCTCGGCCGCGTTCACGACCACCGTGGCCGGCGCGATCGGGCCTTCGTGGGAGAGCACGGCCTCCCACTTCCGCGCGGTCGGGAATCCCGCGCCACCGCGTCCGCGCAGCCCCGCAGCCGCGAGATGCTCGATGACCCCGGCGGTGCCGAGCTGCTCCGCCGCGGCCAGGCCGCGACCTCCGCCGCCGTCCGCTTCGTACCGTTCGCGCGTCAAGCGAGGCTCGTCCGGCAACACCCGCGGCGAAATCGTCGTGTTCGCTCCAACCATGCCCCGGTCCTACCCGTCCGGCCCGTCGGCGATGCACACGGGTGCGAACATGGAGCGGTGCGGGTCGTGATCCGAGGTCGCAATCTGCCGGGCCGGGCGTTCGTCTCCGACGGCGAGGCGCTCGCCAACGTGCACGTCGCGCTCCAGGTGCGACGCGAACCCTCAGACCCGGTCCGCGCCGATGCGTCGTCCGCGGAGTGGTCGACCGACGTCCGCGTGGTCACCGACTCCGAGGGGCGGCTCGACTTCCGCGGGCCCGCAGTGCACGGCCGCGCCGGCGATCGCTTCCTCTACCTCACGTGGGGCGACGTCGGGAACGACGGGAGCTTCACGATGTTCCGTCGGGCCAAGCTCGTGTTGCACCAGGTCGACGACCAGCTCGCGCGCGACGCGGAGCGACACAGCCGCCCGTTGATCGCGACCGTCGACCTCACCGACGAGCACGGCTGCCCGCGTTGCGCCCGCGTCGACCCGCCGGCGGTCATGTGGTCGCTCGGCTGAAACACCCGGTCAAGGGAGCCACGGGTCGCGCCATCCACCGGAGCGCGCCACCAGGTGGGAGGCCGCCGCCGGTCCCCAGGTGCCCTGGGCGTATGGCTGCACCTCCGGAGGCGCGTCGATGAGCGGTTGCAGGATGCGCCACGTCTGCTCGACGGCGTCTTCCCGGGTGAAGTGGCTGCGGTCACCGTGCATCGCGCCGTACAGCAGCACCTCGTACGGCGTCGGCCCCTCACCACCCTCGCTGGCGAGGTCCATGTCGAGGTGCACGTCGCGCAGCGCCATCGCTTCGGGCGCCTTCGCCTCCAGCTGCAGACGAGCGCCCGGCATCGGCCCGATGCGCAAGACGAGCTGATTGGGCCCCGGGCGCCGCATGTGCTCGCCCGCGAAGCCGAGCCGAGGCGGGTGCTCGAACACGATGCGCACCTCGGTGACCGTCACCGGCATCGTCTTGCCGGCGCGGATGAAGAACGGCACGTCGGCCCAACGCCAGTTGTCGATGTGCAGCTGCATCGCCACGAACGTCTCGGTCTGCGAGCCGGCTGCGACACCGGGAACGTCGAGGTAGCCGTCGTACTGACCACGCACCACCTTCGACACGTCGATGTCGGGCATGGCGATGAACACGTCGCGCTTGCGATCGGTGATCGAGTCGATGGAGTGCCCGGTGGGCGGCTCCATCGCGACCATGCTCAACACCTGCATCAGGTGGTTCTGCACCACGTCCCGCATCGCGCCCACACGGTCGTAGAACGAACCTCGGTCCGACACGTCGAAGTCTTCGGCCATGGTGATCTGCACCGACGAGATGAACTGCCGGTTCCAGATCGGTTCCAGCATGGTGTTCGCGAACCGGAGGAACATCACGTCGGCCACCGACAGCTTCCCGAGGAAGTGGTCGATGCGGTACAGCTGTGGCTCGTCGATGTACCGGTGCAGCTGCTCGTTGAGCTCCCGCGCCGATGCGAGGTCGTGCCCGAACGGTTTCTCGACCACGACGCGCGCGCCGGCAGTCAGGCCCGCGTCGTGCAGGCCGTGCACGACCCGCTCGAACAGCGACGGTGGGATCTCGAGGTAGAAGACGACCGTCGTCGCGCTTCCCAGCTCCTTCGCGAGCCGTTGGTACGTGCCGGCATCGTCGAAGTCGCCCTGCACGTAGCTGAACCGCGCGACGAAGCGGTCGAACACATCTTGTTCGAACGGTGCGTCGCCGAGCGACTCACGCGCGTGCTGGCGGAGGTCGTCGTCGGACCAGTCGTCGACCGCCACCCCGACC
>DASUMF010000277.1:0-5807 GCA_036277835.1 Acidimicrobiia bacterium | reverse complement strand
GCGGGTACAGCGGTCGAGCCCGTTCGACGAGCACCTGAGCAAGTCCGAGCCCGAACGCGGCGAGGTCGTCACGCGTCGCACGCACCGGCGGGAGCGCCGCGACGGTCGCGCGTTGCTCGTCGGTGTAGGTCTCGTTCCACTGCTTGCCGGGGGGAGGGGCGCCGCTCTCGGCGAGGAAGACCGTCGTGAGCAATCCGAGCAGGTGCGGCACGCCGGTGAGGTGAAACATGCTCTCGTCGCGTTCGAGCAGGGTGATGAACGGGCCCACGAGGCCGCGTAGCTGCTCGGCGACGGCGTACTCGAGCGCGTCGGCGATGGACGCGTAGGAGCGACCCGCCAGGAGACCGACCCTGTACTCGGCACTGCTCAGGAACGGTTCGGGTGCCGACCCTGCGTACACGGCGAGATCGAAGGTGAGGCCGTCGGCGGTGACGGTGTTGATGATGAACGGCGCGATCACACGGCGAGCGAACACCGTGGGCGTGATCGCGGCCAACCAACCCCGCCACTCGCGCAGGAAGTCGTCGAACGCGTCCGAGTTCGTGACGACCTGGATGTCGAGATCGCTCCACGCGTCGGCGGTCCCTCGGGCGATGGAGCCACTGACCGCGACCTCGAGGACTCGCGGATCGGATGCCAGCACGTCGACGGCGCGGTCGAACAGGTTCTGGTACCGAGGATCCACGACCTCGAAGCCGCCCATGCCGACCCCCTTGCGGAGGCTCGTCGAGCCTCCTCGTGAAGCGGTTCACAAGCGACGCTACTTCGCCGGGGCTGCCCCTGCCGCGGTGAGGCGGCGCTTCGCCTCGGCCATCACGTCGTCGGGGAGGGGGCCGTCGAGCGCGGTCGCGATGTTGCTACGCAGGTGGTCGAAGCTGCTGGTGCCGACGATCGTGGTGTCGAGCGCGGGGTGCGAGAGCGTGAAGCGCAGCATGAAGGCGGTGCGGCCCATGCCGTCGGCCAGCTCGTCGAGGTTCGCGTCGTCCCAGGCGCGGCGCATGTCTTCGTTCGAGACCATGTAGTAGCGACGGCCTTCCCAGTCGTCGGGCGCGCCGCGCGCCACACCGCCGCGGATCACGATGCCCATTCCGGCGTCGGACGCTCGCGTGATCGCGTCTTCGTGTTCGCGCTGCAGGGCCGAGTACGGGATCTGGAACGCGTCGAACACGCCCATGTCGATCTGCTCGTCGAGCGTGGGGAGCACCGCGGACACGCCGACGAATCGCACCTTGCCCTCGTCGCGCAACGCGAGTGCCTCGGCCAGCACGCCGTCGTGCTCGAACTCGTCGCGACTCAGGCTGCGATGGAACTGCACCAGGTCGAGATGGTCGGTGCGCATGGTGCGCAGGCTGTGCTCGACCCCGGCGCGGATGTTCTCGGGCGTGTGCACGTGCTCCGAACCCATCGGCGCGCCGGGCACGCACCCGCACTTCGATGCGAGCACGTACTCGTCGCGACGGTGCGCGATGGACGCGCCGATGAGCTCCTCGCTCCGGCCGTAGTCGATCGACGTGTCGATGAAGTTGATCCCGGAGTCGAGCACCTCGTTGAGCAGGCGACCCGCGTCGTCGTCGCTGATCGTCGGGCCGCGTTGGTCGCCGCGCAGCTCCATGGCGCCGAAGCCGAGCGTCGAGACCTCGAATCCCGTCCGGCCGAGGGTGCGTCGCGGAAGGTCGGTCATCTCGTTGCTCCTTGTTCGATGACGGTGGCTCAGGTGACGACGTGGAATTCGATGCGGTACAGCATCGTGTCGTCGTGGACGGGGCCGGCATGCGCGGCGCGTGCGCGCAACGACTCGCGGTCGCGCTCACCCGAGCGGCGCACGTCGGCACGGGTGATGGCCGCGAACGGCACGAGCTCGATCGCGTCGACCTCGATCAGCGCGGGACCCATGGAGTAGCGGCCGCCGACCTTCACCTTCGGGCGGGTCCACAGCCGGAACGACACCGTGATGTCTCCAGCCGCGACGTCGTCGCGCAATTCGGGGCTGAACTGCACTGCTCGGACGCTAGCCGTCGCGCTTCGCCCCGAAATTGCGTCACCTGGGAGCCAAATGGACGCCTGGTTGACGCAATTTCGTGGGCGGCTGGGGCGTCAGTCGTAGATGGCTTCGACGGATGCACGGCCGCGGGTGACCGCGACGAGGCAGGCGACCTCGCTCTCGCCGTCGCCTTCTCCGGTGTCGTGACCATCACCGGTCGCGACCACCACCTGCCACAGCACGCGCCGTTGCTGACGGTGGTTGCGGACGTCCCACCAGCGGAGATCGTGCGCCCACGGGCCCGCGACCCCGACCACGGGGCCGCCACCGCCGGCGAGCGCAGCACATCGCAGCACCGCCGGAGCGCCAGAGGCGTCGCCTCGTCCCGACACGGTGACCGGCGCGCCGTCGGCATCGAGGAGCTCGGCGGGCAACGGCGGGTCGAACACGCGCGCTGGTGCAGGACCGGGTACCGCGCCGGGCCACGGCGCTGCTGGATCGCGCGGCGCGAGATCGACGGCGACGTCGCGCGGTTCACCCCACGGCACCCAGTGCACGCGCTCCGACGGCGTACGTCCGCCCGCGGGCACCGCGGTGACCACTGCCTCGACGTCGAGCATGCCCTGCACGCGCGCCAACGCCCGTCCGGCGCGATCGGCGGCGGCGGGATCACTGCCCCAGAAGCCGAGCTGACGACCGATCGCGGGCACGACGTCGTCGGGCACGAGCCGCAGCAGGGTGATCCCGCTGGTGATGACGTCGTCGACGTCGTCGGGGGTGGCGGGAAGCGCGCGGCCGCTGAGCCACGCCTCGAGCTGCCAGCGCACGCGGGTGACCAGCGTGGCGGGAGTGAGCGCACCGTCGTGACGCCAGCAGCGCGTCATCCGCTCACCGTGCTCGGTCTCGGCCTCCACCACGACGCGGGAGCACGAGAGGCCGAGGTCGTCGAGGCGGCCGAGCAACCGGTCGGCCAACGCCTTGGCCGCGAAGGCGGCTTCGTCGACGCGCACCGCGGGCGGGTCGAGCTCGAGCGACTCGACGAGCTCGGGCGGGACGGGCACCGGAGTCGCGCCCTGCATCCCTTCACCCCGTGCGAGGCGGTGCGCGTAGACGCCGGGAAGGCCGAAGCGGGCCAGCACCGCGGCCTCGGGCAGCTCGGCGAACGCGCCGAGCGTGCGCAGGCCGAGACGAACGAGCAGGTCGACCAGCTCGGCACCGCCGTCCACCGAAGGGGCGACCACCCCGACCGACCACGGCGCGAGGAACCCCGGCGAGTCGCCGGGCGGCACCACCAGCACGTCGGTCGCACGCGCGGCGAGGCCGGCGGCGAGGTCACCGTCGGCGATGCCGACGCGCACGTCGTCGATGCCGGTGTCGTGGACGACGCCCAGCACGCGACGCGCGAGCGCGTCGTCGCCTCCGAAGTAGCGCGACGGTCCGCGCGTCGGAAACGACAGGCGACCGGGCCGATCGAGCACGAGCAACGGCACGAGCTGCTCGACCGCGCGGACCACCACGTCGAAAGCGCGCGCGTCGCTCGTGTCGTCGGCGTCGACCACCGCGAGTCCCGCGCAGCGCGCCTCGGCCTCGCGACGTCGCAGCCCGCGCGTCACCCCTTCGCGGCGCGCCTCGATCGACACCGCGCGCACGACCAGGCCCCGATCGCCGCGCTCGACGACCGCGACCGGTGCGCCCACGAGCTCCGGTTCCCGCACCCGTGCCGCGACCACCGGCCAGTCGGGGCACCAGAGCGTGCAGACCCGCGCGCCAGCCCGGCTCCGTGCCGGAACGGCCGTGTCGTCAGACGGCGCGCGCGAGCTCACCGCTGACGGCACGCGCCGCCACGCCCCTGCCCTCCACCTCGACCCGCAACGAACGATCGGTGAGGTGCCCGTCGGCGACGAGATCGCCCCACGCGCCGCCCACGGCGCGAACGGTGAGCGCGGCCTCGGCCGGCCAGACACCGGCTCCGTGCCCGAACGGCGAAGCAGCACGTTCGTGCACCACCAGCACCGTCTCGCGCTCGCGCGCCCGGGCGATCAACCGGCGCGCATCACCCAGACGCACGCCGCGCGGCACCTCGGCCACCACGAGGCTCACCCCCTCGAGCAACGCCGCGACCACGGTGGCCCAGCGGGCGGGGGGAACCCGCCGGACCACCGCGAACTGTTCGAGCGCGACCCCTGCCTCCGCGGCGGCGAGCGCGCCGAGCGTGCTGTCGAGCTCGACGACGGCCGCCCACTCCCCGACCGCAGTGACCGCGGACGCCAGCGTGAAGGTCACGGAGGTGGCGCCCGCTCCCGTCACCCGCAGCACCGAGCCGCGGGTCAGCGCGCCTCCGGGGACGAGTGCACCCAACTGCTCGTCGAGCTCGATGCTGCGCTCACGGGCGAGCACGAGCGGCCGCGCCAGTGACCCCACCTGCTCGAGGTGCTCGCGTGCTTCGTCGTCACGCCGGGGAAGGACCGCCAGTTCCATGGGACCATCGACCGTACACGAACACACGTTCGATCGTCAACTGGTCCCCGGCTGCCCTTCAGACACCCCTGAAGGACCGTCGAAGGTGCGTCGGCTGGACGCATCACGCCAAGAGACGTCGGATCTCTGCAACGGTCTGAACGGGTTGCTCGCCTCGCTCGACCGCGAGGTACTCGAGGATGAAGCCGGCGAGGTATGCGTGCGCGGTCGCGGCTTCTTCCAGCGACTCGAACGCATCGACGAACAACTCGTCGGCGGCATCTCCGACCGTCAACGAACCCTCGACGAGAGCAAGGGCGAGTCTGGCGAGCTCCCTGCGATCGCGCATGACGCGATCATCCCACCGAAGCTCGTGCTGACCGAGGTTCAGCGTCGCGCTCGCATCTCGAGCCTCCCTCGCCAGGCCATCGCGACCCGAGGCATCATGCACCTGACGAGGGATCTCGTGCCGCGGCTATCCGTTCGCTGCGACACCCACCTTGTGGCCCTGCGCGTCGGCGAACACGCCGAAGCTGGTGCCCGGAACCTGCTGAGCCGGTTGGATGATCGTGCCGCCGAGTTGCTCGGCCTTCTGCAGGGTCGCGGCGACGTCGTCGACCGCGACGAAGAACAGGACCTCGTCCTCGTCGCTCTGACGAGGGCTGATCGCGACGTACGTTCCGCCCTCGGCGCCCGTGTCGATGAACGTGTAGCCGGGGAAGGCGCCTTCGGACGCCACCTTCCAACCGAAGAGCTCCGAGAAGAACTGGCGGGTGGCATCGGGATTCGCCGAACGAATCTCGGCATGGACAACGGGGTGGGCCATGAACGCTCTCCTTCGCGTGGTGGTCGTTTCGGTGTTCACCGACACGACGATCGGCGCACCGCAGAATCGACACCCACACACCGAGACTTCGAACTCGCTCGACGCGGCAATGGTGGATCGAGCAACCTTGTCGAGATGAAAGGTCGCGGATGACGACGATCCGAAGGGCGACGCGGCAGGACGCGGACGCGTGCGTCGCGGTGCTCGCGAGCTTGCCCGACTACTTCACGCCCGACACGCACGCGGAGCTCCGCGCCGCGCTCGAGGAGCATCCGTGCTGGGTCGCGCTGGATGGCGAAACGGTCACGGGCTTCGTCCTCGCCGAGTCGCGGTACCCGTCGTCGGCGGAGATTCCGTTCGCCGCAGTCGTGCCCGAACAGCATCGCCGCGGCATCGGGGCGCGCCTCGTCGCGCATGCACTGGAACATCTGCGCGCGCAGGGCGTCGCCCTCGTCGAGGTCAAGACGCTCGACGAGTCGTCCGGCTACGAGCCGTACGTCGCCACGCGCGCGTTCTGGGAGCGCATGGGCTTCGTGCAGGTCG
>DASUMF010000276.1:0-6545 GCA_036277835.1 Acidimicrobiia bacterium | reverse complement strand
ATGGACGTGGTCACCCCCGAGCAGGCCCGGATCGCCGAGGACGCCGGTGCGGTCGCCGTCATGGCACTCGAGCGGGTGCCGTCCGACATCCGCCGCGACGGCGGCGTGGCCCGCATGAGCGATCCCGAGATGATCCAGGGGATCCAGGACGCGGTCACCATCCCCGTGATGGCCAAGTGCCGGATCGGCCACTTCGCGGAGGCGCAGGTCCTCGAGTCGCTGGGCGTCGACTACATCGACGAGAGCGAGGTGCTCACCCCCGCCGACGACGCGTACCACGTCGACAAGTGGGCGTTCACGGTGCCGTTCGTGTGCGGTGCCACCAACCTCGGTGAGGCGCTGCGGCGCATCAGCGAGGGTGCGTGCATGATCCGCTCGAAGGGCGAGGCGGGCACCGGCGACGTGTCGGTGGCCGTCCACCACCTGCGCTCGGTGCTCGGCGACATCAAGCGCCTCACCACCGCGGAGCCCGCCGAGCTCTACGGCTGGGCCAAGGAGCTGCGGGCTCCGGTGGAGCTGGTGCAGGAGGTCGCGGCGCGCGGCGAGCTGCCGGTACCGCTGTTCTGCGCGGGTGGTCTCGCCACCCCAGCCGACGCCTCACTCGTGATGCAGCTCGGCGCGCAGGCGGTGTTCGTGGGCAGCGGCATCTTCAAGAGCGACGACCCGGCGGTGCGCGCCAAGGCGATCGTCGAGGCGACCACGCACTACGCCGATGCCGACATCGTGGCGAAGGTGTCGACGGGTCTCGGCGAGGCGATGCGGGGCGAGCAGGTCTCGACGCTCGACGTGAAGCTCGCCGATCGCGGCTGGTGACGACGTGAGGCCCCCAGGTCATGCCTGCGAGCGACCAGGGACGCGGTAGGGACGCTGCATTCGAGCGAGCGATCCCGACATGAAGGTTGGCGTTCTCGCGCTGCAGGGGGCGTTCCGCGAGCATCGTGAGGTGCTCGACGCGCTCGGCGTCGACGCGGTCGAGGTCCGCACGCCCGATGCCATCGGCGCGCTCGACGCGGTGATCCTCCCCGGCGGGGAGTCGACCACGATGAGCAAGCTGCTCGACACCTCGGGTGTCCGTGCGCCGTTGCAGGAGCGGCTGGCCGACGGCCTGCCCGTGCTCGGCACCTGTGCCGGCATGATCCTGCTCGCTCGCGAGGTGCTCGACGGACGGCCCGACCAGCAGTCGTTCGGGGTCGTCGACATCGACGTGCGCCGCAACGCCTACGGGCGCCAGCGCGACTCGTTCGAAGCCGACTTCGCCGTCGACGGTCTCGCCGGCGGAGCGTTCCACGGCGTGTTCATCCGGGCGCCGGGGATCGAACGGATCGGTGCGGGTGTCGAGGTGCTCGCCACGCACGCCGACCGCCCGGTGCTGGCGCGCGAAGGTGTGGCCTACGTCGCCAGCTTCCATCCCGAGCTCTCGGGCGACCTGCGGATCCACCAGCTGTTTCTCAACGACGTGAGCGAATCATGAGGGTGAGCGAACCATGAGCGGTCATTCCAAGTGGCATTCCATCAAGCACGCGAAGGGCGCGGCCGACGCGGCGCGCGGGAAGCTGTTCGCGCGCCTGGCTCGCCAGATCGAGGTCGCGGCGCGCGATGGTGGCGGTGACGTCGACGCCAACCCGACGCTGCGCACGATGGTGCAGAAGGCGCGCGACGCGTCGATGCCCAAGGACAACATCGAGCGCGCGATCAAGCGGGGCACCGGTGAGCTCGAGGGCGTCACGTACGAGAGCATCACTTACGAGGGGTACGCGACGAACGGTGTGGCGGTGTACGTGGAGGTGCTCACCGACAACCGCAACCGCACCGGCTCCGAGGTGAAGAACGTGTTCACGCGCAACGGCGGCTCGTTGGCCGAGCCCGGCGCGGTGGCGTGGCAGTTCGAGCGCAAGGGTGTCATCATCCTCGACAAGGCGGCGGCCACCGAGGACGACCTCATGCTCGCCGCCCTCGACGCCGGGGCCGAGGACATCGCCGACCAGGGCGACACGTGGCAGGTCACCACCGCGGCCACCGATCTCCACTCCGTGCGCACCGCGCTCGACGAGGCGGGCATCGCGGTCACCAGCGCGGACCTCACGATGCTGCCGACGACCGCGGTCGAGCTCGACGAGACGTCGAAGGCGAAGTCGGTGCTCAGGGTGATCGACGCGCTCGAGGAGCACGACGACGTGCAGAACGTCTACGCCAACTTCGACATCCCCGACGACGTGTTGCAGTCCGTCTACGCGTAGTGCGCGGCGCGATCGCGCCCGCCTCGATCGCTACTCGGCCTGGGTCATGTCGCCGTAGGTGGGCGCGCCGGCGGTCTCGTAGCTGAGCTGGAGCGTGCCGTTCGGGTGCGTCACCGATTCGGTCAGGCGGAGCGCGGTCGGCACGGTCCCGCCCGCGAACACGCGCTTGCCGCTCCCGAGCAGCAGCGGGTACAGCCACAGCTCCAGCCGGTCGACCAGATCGAAGCGCAGCAGCGACTGCACGAGGTCGAGACTCCCGATGACGTGGACCTCGTCGTGGCGGTCCTTCACCGCGTTGATGGCGTCGACGAATTCCCCCGTGACGACCGTCGCGCCCTCCCAGGTGAGCGGCTCGCCGAGCGTGCGGGAGGCGACGTACTTCGGCACGCGGTTGAGCAGCTGCGTGAACGACATGTCGGCGGGCGCGGTCGGCCAGTAGTCGGCGAAGATCTCGTAGGTCTTCCGGCCGAGGAGCAGCGCGTCCATGCCGCTCGCCTGGTCGAACACCGCGTTGCCGTCCGCCTCGTCGAGCAGCGGCTCCTGCCACCCGCCGTGCGTGAAGCCGCCCTCGCGGTCCTCGTCGGGGCCTCCGGGCGCCTGCGCCACGCCGTCGAGCGTCACGAACTCGGTCACGATGAGCTTGCCCATGGTGTCTCCCTCTTCCTGTCGGCGACGGCACCGGTGCAGACCCCGACCACCGGCAGGACTCATCGCCGGCGGCCGGTCGAGTGTCCCACGGCGGCGCGGTAGGTTCGCACCATGGAGATCGACGCGGCACGTGAGTTCGTCCGTGAGCACCACGATGCGGTGCTGCTCACCAACCGCAAGGACGGGTCGGCGCAGATGTCGCCGGTCACGTGCGCGGTCGATGCCGACGGACTGATCGCGATCAGCACTCGCCAGACGGCCGTCAAGACCAAGAACATCCGCCGTGATCCGCGCGTCTCGCTCTGCGTGCTGAGCGACGGCTTCTACGGTCGTTGGGTCCAGATCGACGGCACCGCCGAGATCGTGCCGCTCCCCGAGGCGATGGACCCGCTGGTGGAGTACTACCGATCGCTGCGCGGTGAGCACGACGACTGGGACGACTACCGCGCCGCGATGGAGCGCGATCAGCGCCTCGTGCTGCGGATCACCATCGAGCGCGCGGGGCCGGACGTCTCGGGGTGACCTACGACCCACCCGGCGTCTCGTGGCCAGGTGGCCTCGCTGCGCCGGCGACAACCCCGCGGTCCTCTCCGCTCCCCGGGGGCTTCGGGCTCGACGTCGGGATCGCCGTGTTCGCCGCGGGCCGGGGGAGCCGCTTCGGCGGCGACGAGCCCAAGTGCCTCCAGGAGTGGCAGGGGAAGCCGCTCGTCAGCTGGGCGCTGGAGGCAGCGCTCGGTTCCGGCCTGGCGCCGGTGCTGCTGGTGAGCGGGTACCAGCACCGGGCCGTCGACAAGGCCGTGCCCGCGGGCGTCGACATCGTGCACAACCGCCACTGGAAGGAAGGGATCTCGCGCAGCCTGCGCGCTGCCCTCGAAACGCTCGACGGCTACGCGTCGATCGGTGCGGTCTGCATCGGTCTCGCCGACCAGCCGCGGGTGGGTGCCGAGGCGTACCGCCGCCTGGCCGCCGCGTTCGCCGACGGCGCGCAGCTGGCCGTCGCCACCTACGGCGGCGAGCGGGGCAACCCGGTGCTGCTGGCGCGTAGCCTCTGGCCCGAAGCGCACGAGCTCACCGGCGACGTCGGCGCGCGCGTGTTGATGCAGCGACACCCGGTGGTGGAGGTGGACTGCGACGACACGGGCAGCCCGGTCGACGTCGACACGCCCGGCGATCTCGAGAACCTCTGACCCCTCGTTCGATGCAGGAGCACCCGTGAAGATCGAAGATGAGTTCCGTGTGGCCGTCCCGGTGGAAGTTGCCTGGGGCGTGCTCCTCGACGTCGAGCGCATCGCGCCGTGCATGCCCGGCGCGCAGCTGCAGGAGGTCGAGGGCGATGAGTACCGCGGGATCGTGAAGGTCAAGGTCGGCCCGATCACCGCGCAGTACAAGGGTGCGGCGCGCATCGTCGAAGCCGACGAGGCGGGGCGGCGGGTGGTGATCAACGCCGAAGGGCGTGACACGCGCGGCCAGGGGAACGCGTCGGCGAACGTCACCGCCACGCTCGTCGCCGAGGGCGACGGCACGCTGGTGAAGATCGACACCGACCTCAACGTGACCGGCAAGGTCGCCCAGTTCGGTCGGGGGGTGATGGCCGACGTGTCGAGCAAGCTCCTCGGGCAATTCGCGACGTGCCTGCAGGCCATGGTGTTGGCCGACGACGCCGCACCTGCAGCGGCGACCGACACTCCCGCGTCGTCCGCTGCCGCGTCCACGCCGGCGACGCCGGCTTCACCGTCGGGCACCTCCGAGAACGGCGGCGTGCGCACCATCAACTCCCCGGAGGCACAGCCCGTCGACCTCCTCGACGCGACCAGCGACGCACTCGTGAAGCGGGTCGTTCCCATCGTCGCCGCCCTCGTCGCGCTGCTCGCGTTCCGGTCGTTGTTCAAGCGTCGGAAGCGCCGCAAGCACCGTTCGGGCGACTGATCGCCATCCCCCGACCGCCGCTGCGAGTGCCGTAGGATCGAACCCGTGTTCGATCCGTCGGGTGTCGTGCTGGGCATCGATCCGGGGCTGTCGCGCTGCGGGTACGGCGCGGTTCGCCGTGACGGGTCCGACTTCTCTGCCGTCGCGTGCGGCGTGATCAGCACCGATCGCGGCGACGCGCTGCCCGATCGCCTCGCCGCGCTGGCCGCCGAGCTCGAGAGCCTCGTGGAGGAGCTGCGGCCGCAGGCCATCGCGGTCGAGCGGGTGCTGTTCCAGGTGAACGTGCGCACCGCGATGTCGGTCGGGCAGGCGAGCGGGCTGGCGCTCGCGCTGGCCGGGCGCGAGCGCATCCCGGTGGTGCAGTACAGCCCCAACGAGGTGAAGCTCGCGGTGGCCGGCGACGGTGCCGCGGGCAAGGACGAGGTGCAGGCCATGGTCACGCGCCTGCTGCGGCTGCGCGAGGTGCCCCGTCCGCCCGATGCGGCCGACGCGCTGGCACTCGCGCTCTGCCACTGGTGGCGTGCGCCGCTGCGCGCGGTGGAGGACGCCACGGCGCCCACCGGCGACAAGCTCGGCGCGGCGATCGCGGCCGCCGTGGCTCGCGACGGTGCACGATGATCGGCTCGCTGCGGGGCACGGTGCTCGAACGCACCGCCACCGGTGAGGTGCTGCTGGAGGTCGGGGGAGTCGGGTACCGCGTGCTCGTGCCCACCGGCGCGATGGCTGCGCTCACGCCCGCGTCGCAAGCGTTCGTCTTCACCCACCTCCACGTGCGCGAAGACGCGATGACCCTCTACGCGTTCCCGACGCGCGACGAGCGCGACACGTTCGAGGCGCTGATCGCCGCCACTGGTGTCGGCCCGAAGCTGGCGCTCGCGATGTTGTCGGTGCACTCGCCCAACGCGCTCCGCCGCGCCGTGCTCGACGACGACAAGGCCGCGCTCACGCTCGTGCCCGGGGTCGGGCCGCGCACCGCGCAGCGGCTCCTCGTCGAGCTCAAGTCGCGCCTCGACGTGCCCGACCTCGACCTCGCCGAAGTCGAACGAGCGCCTTCGGCACGAGCCGAGGTGCGCGCCGCGCTCACCGGGCTCGGGTACGCGCCCGACGAGGTGCGCGACGCCCTGAGCGCGCTCGACGCGGACGGCAGCGTCGAAGACCTGCTGCGCGAGGCGCTGAAGACGTTGGCGGTGGCGCGAGCATGAACATGAATTGGAGCGCGCGATGAGGGACGAGCTGCTCGACGCGGCGGCCGACCCCGTCGAAGCCGCGGAGGAGACGGGCCTGCGGCCCCGCCGGCTCGGCGAGTTCGTCGGGCAGGCGCGGCTGCGCGAGCACCTCGAGATCATGCTCGCCGCCGCGCGCGCCCGGGGCCAGGCCGCCGACCACGTGCTGTTCGCGGGGCCGCCCGGCCTCGGCAAGACGACCCTGTCGGGGATCGTCGCGGCCGAGCTCGAGGTCGGCCTGCGGATCACCAGTGGACCGGCGCTGGAGCGCGCCGGTGATCTCGCCGCGATCCTCACCAACCTCGACGACGGCGACGTGCTGTTCATCGACGAGATCCACCGCCTCCCGCGCGCGGTCGAGGAGGTGCTGTATCCCGCGATGGAGGACTTCCAGCTCGACATCGTGATCGGCAAGGGCCCGTCGGCCCGCTCGATCCGCCTCGAGCTCCCACGGTTCACGCTCGTCGGCGCCACGACCCGCACCGGGCTCATCACCGGGCCGTTGCGCGAC
>DASUMF010000275.1:0-8237 GCA_036277835.1 Acidimicrobiia bacterium | reverse complement strand
GACGTCGGGGTCAGGCGAGACCATGGGCGAGCTTCCGGTCGCGCACCGCAGTGCGGTCGGCCGGTGGCTGCTTGAGAGGATCGCGCGGTCGCGGCTGCCCGGACCGAACCGCTTCGAGTTGAGCCGCGATCGCAGCACCGTAGAGGATCGCGATCGACGACAGGAGTGCCCAGAGGAGGAGCGCCACGAGCCCGGCGAGCGGCCCGTACGCGTCACCGAACGAGCTGCTGAGCCGCACGAAGAGACCGAGGCCGAGCGTGGCGAGCGACCACAGGATCACGGAGACGCCGCTGCCGAACGCGAGCCACGACCATGCCGGCTGGTGGCGCCGCGGCGACCAGCGGAACAGGAGCGCCATCGCCGACGCGATGAGCACGAGCGCGAGAGGCCAGCGCAGCAGCTTCCACGCCGTCGAGCCGATGCTCTGCCCGAACGCGAAGGCGAAGAAGGAGAACAGCGTGAGGGTGCCGACGCTCACCGCGAGGAGGAAGCCGCGCCCGTACTTCTCCAGCATCGGGCGGTCCTGCTCGACGCCGTAGATGCGATTGAGCGCGCGTTCCATCTGCCCCATCAGCGTGGTGCCGGTGACGAGCGCGCCGAGGAGACCGAACACGAGCGCCACCCACTTCCCCGACGTGCCGGCGCGGTAGGCCTGGTCGACGGCGTCGGTCACGACCTTGCCGGTGGCGCCCGGCGCGATCGTGTGGATGGTGCGCGCGATCGCAGCGCCGGGGCCGGTCGCGCCGAACCAGCTGGCCAGGCCGACCAGGCCGATCACGCCTTGCACGAGCACCAGTGACACGAGGAACGCCATCGACCGTGCGTGGCTGAACCCGTCGGCTGCACGCAGGCGCACGAACGCGTCGCGTGCGAGCTGCACCCGCCCGGTCTCGAGCAGCGTCTTGCGCGCGTCGTCACCGTCGAGCTCCCACGTCTCGGGGACGAGCATCGCGGTGCTCACGGCGTCACCTCGGGGACGCACACGGTCACCGAGTGCGGATCCACGCGCAGCTTCACTCGCCGGCGTGGCGGGCGGTCACCGCCGTCGAGCTCGACGGGCATCTCGCGGTCGAGGTCGATCCGCACCTTGCGCGCGACGGTCACGTCGACGAACGGTGACTGGTCGGCCTTCCCGGTGGCGGTGCGCGCGAGCGCCCGCACCCATTGCGTGAGTCCCTTCGCCGTGACGACGCCCACCTCGAGCCGGCCGTCGTCGGGCGTGGCGTCGGGGAACACCTTCACGCCGCCGAAGAGGCTGCCGACGTTGCCGACGAGCACGCATCCGGCATCGCCGTCGAACCAGGTCGCGCCGTCGATGCGCACCCGCGCCCCGAAGCGAGGTGCACGCAGGTGCTTGGCTCCGGTGATCACGTACGCCAGCCGGCCGAAGCGATCCTTGAGGGTGCCGTCGGCGTCGCGGATCATGAGCGCGTCGAGCCCCACGCCGGCCATCACCGCGAACCGCTCGCCGTCGAGGCTCCCGGTGTCGATGGTGCGGCGGGCGCCGTGCAGGCCGACCTGGACCGCCCCCTCGAGGTCGATGGGGATGCCCAGGTTGGTGGCGAGGAGGTTCGCAGTGCCCGCGGGCAGGATCGCGACGGTGACCGGCTCGTCCCCGATCGCGTCGAGGCACCGCTGGACCATGCCGTCACCACCCCACACGAAGAGGAGGTCGACGCCCTCCGCGAGGGCGCGCTTCACCTGCTTCGGCGCGCGCTTGCTCTTCGGCACCTCGATCCAGAGCGGGTCGTGCACGCCCTCGCGCTCGAGGACCGCCCGCAGCTCGCGCAGGCCGCCGCCGAGCACCTTCATGCGATGGGCGACGACGCCGACGGTGGTCACGCGACCCCCTCGGTCACGTCGTCGTGCGCGTCGTCGGCACCGAAGGCCCGTGCACCCGCGCGCACGGCAACGAGCGCGACCGCGATGCAGCCGAGGCCGACCAGTGCACCGACCGTCACGTCGCTCGCATAGTGCATGCCGCGGTACATGCGCGAGAGCGCCACGATCACGGGTGCCGCGACCGCCAGCACGACGAAGACGACGCGCAACGCGACGTTGCGAGTGAGCCTCCACACGACGATCGCCAACGATCCGTACATCGCGACTGCGGCCGCGGCATGGCCGGAGAAGTAGCTGTCGGCCACGATGAGGTCCTCGAGCCGCGGCACCTGCGGCCGGTGGCGCTCGACGACGTAGGTCGCGGTCGCATACGTCGCAGCCTCGACCGCCATCGCGACCGCGACGATGCCGAGCTCGCGCCAGTGACGGCGCACGGCCAGCAGTGCGAACACGACCACGAGCACGATGGCGACCGTGAGCGTCTCCGAGAAGCGCGAGCCCCACAGCGAGAGGTCGGTCCGGGTGGGTGTGCGGCGCTCCACCAACCACGTGGTCACGTCGACGTCCCAGTCGCCGATGACCCCGTGCAACAGCTCGCGGGTGAGCAGGAGGCCGAAGCCGACGGCCGCCGCCGCGAGCACGACGTAGCCGAGGATCGCGGTGAGTG
Organism: Acidimicrobiia bacterium; assembly: GCA_036277835.1. Classification (GTDB taxonomy): domain Bacteria; phylum Actinomycetota; class Acidimicrobiia; order IMCC26256; family DASPTH01; genus DASUMF01. The sequence continues at coordinate 5,728 of DASUMF010000275.1, read as the reverse complement.
TCGTGGCCACGACGGCACGAACGGCCCGGCCACGCTCGTGACGCCCGGCGAGGTTCCGGTCGATCGGCGTGCCGTCGACGGAGCGCGCGGTCGATGCCGTTCCCGCCACTCCGATGCCCCCTCCCATCGTGTTCATGCTCACGGTTTCACCCGTTTCGCTGCGCGGTAAACCCCGTGCAACGATGTTCCTCCTCGATGGGTGCATCCGTCACCGGTGCGCCCGCGACGAAAGGTCACTGTCCTGATCGTCGTCGTCGCCTTGTTCCTGCCGGCGCTGCTCCTGGGCGCGTTGGTCGCGTTGCTCCTCTCGCGCCGCCCGCAGCTCGACCCGGCGTCGCCTCACGTCGCAGCGGTCGCCGCGCACGAAGTCGAGCACCAGCTCGACGCGTCGCCCGGCGCGCGCGGTTGGGTCCGTCGCCGCCTCGACCCGAAGACCGCCACCGGACTCGCGCTCGTGGCGGGCACGCTCGTCGTCGTGGTCGGTGGCGCGCTGGTGGGTGTGCTCGCGTACCTCGTGCGCTCGAACGCCGCGCTGCAGGACATCGACAACTCGGTCGCGCCGTGGGGCAGGGACCACGCGACGCCCTTCGCGCACGACGTCGTCAACGCCGTCACGCAGCTCGGAGGTACCAACGGGCTCCTCGTCGTGATCGTCGTCGTCGCGGTGATCGAGATGATCCGGCGACCGAGTCGATGGCTCCCGCTGTTCCTCGTCGTCGTCGCACTCGGCCAGCCGTTCGTGACCAACGAGATCAAGGACCTGCTCGACCGCGTTCGCCCGACCATCGACCCCGGCGCGGCGTCGCTCGGGCCGTCGTTCCCGAGCGGGCACTCCGCGGGCGCGGCAGCGTGCTTCGCCGCCCTCGCGCTCGTGCTCGGACGGGGGCGGTCGCGGCGCACGCACGCCGTCCTCGCGGGCGCGGCCGTGTTCATCGCGGTCTCGGTCGCGGCGTCGAGGGTGCTGCTCGGCGTGCACTGGCTGAGCGACGTCATCGGTGGCCTCGCACTCGGATGGGCGTGGTTCGCCCTGTGCGCGCTGGCGTTCGGCGGCCGTCTCCTGCGCTTCGGTGCACCGGTCGAGGCGGCCGAGCGCACGCTCGACGCCCGGGAGGACGCGACACCGGCCGGTAGCCTGGGCCCGCGATGACCCGTCGTGCCCTCGCCCGCGTGGCCCCGGTGCTCGTGTTGCTGCTCGGCGGCTTCGGCGCGGTGGCGCTCACCACGGGCGATGCGTCGCCGGCGCCGTTGCATCAGGTGGCGCCCACCGACCGCGACCGCTCGCCCGCTGTGGCCGCGGAGGTCGGGGCGAACGACGCGCTCGCGGTCACGGCGAACCGGATCTCCGACGACTCCGGCCGGAACGCCAACCGTCTGTTCTCGATCGCGTTGGCCGCCCTGGTCGCCCTCGTCGCACTGCTCGCGGCCCGTCGCACGCGTCCGGTCGCCGCGTTCGCGGCACACCGCGACTCGCCGCTCGCGTCGCGTCGACGCGGTCCACCGCTGCTCCGCTGCGCCTGACGACGTCCAGAACCGTCGCCGCGCCGACACGCCGCCTACGCGTCCGAGCGCGCCCCGCACCGGAGCAACCCATGAACCAGGTCCAGATCGAGCCTGCGCCGTCGAACGTCGCCCGCAGCAGCACCGCCCTCCGCATCGTGCTGGTCGCCGTGCTCGGCGCCGCGGTGCTCGCGCTCGCGTTGCGCATCGTCGACGGTCCGCCGTTCGTCGACCGCGTGACGATCGTGAACCAGTCGTCGGCACCGCTCGACGTCGACGTTGCCGGCTCCCGTGACGGGAGCTGGACGCCCGAGGGGGTGGCGCTCGAGGGCGGCGCGACCACGTTCCAGGAGGTCGTCGACCAGGGCGACGTGTGGTGGTTCCGCCTCTCGAGCGCGGACCGCAGCGTCGTGGTGCGGGTGCCCCGGGAGCAGCTGGCGCAGAACGGCTGGCGGGTCACGGTGCCGAAGTCGATGCGCGGCACCCTCGCCACCGAGGGGAAGCGTCTCGACTGAGGCTCCCCATCGGCTTGAATTGAAAATGTCCCCGGCTCAACCAACCCGCCCCGTGGGCAGAACTCAGGTGGGTGACTGGGCCGGGGACACTTGCGGAACCGCTCGTCGCCCCTTCGGGGATACGGGCTGTCGTGGGAATCTTCGTGACCTGCGTCACATCTCCCGATCGACGCCGGGCTCGGCGAGCGCCGTCGAGGTCCAGACCGCAACCTGAGGGGCGCCTGAGTCCTCGGCGGAACCAGCCCGCACCGGGACCCGTTCCTGCGGCATGAACGAAACCACTCCCCCCACCAGGCGCGAGCGACGTCAGGCGACGACTCGTCAGCGCCGTCTCCTCACCCTCGTCGTCGCACCGATCGCGATCGCGGTCCTCGCCGTCAGCACCATGGGCGCAGCACCGAGCGGCGGCAACACGCCGTTCTCGGCCAGCGCCGACGAGACGATCGCCGACCTCCAGCAGTACTGGGCGACGACGATGCCGGACGTCTACGGCCAGCAGTACGAGTCGATCCCGGCCGACCGGCAGTTCCCCTACTCCTCGTCGAACCCGCCGCCCGGGTGCGGGACGCGCGGCAACACGCCCTACTCCGAGGTCGCGGGCAACGCGTTCTACTGCAGCCAGGGCGACTTCATCGCCTGGGACACCGAGCAGCTGTTCCCGAAGCTGTCGCAGCAGTTCGGCCCGTTCGCGCCCGCGCTGGTGCTCGCGCACGAGTGGGGCCACGCGATCCAGGCCCGGGTCGGGTTCGACTCCTCCCAGACCATCTACCTCGAGCAACAGGCCGACTGCTTCGCCGGCTCGTGGGCCGCGCACGTCGCATCGGGTGACTCGTCGCTGTCGCTGTCGGACGACGACCTCGACCGCGCGCTGGCCGGCATGCTCCAGCTCAGCGACCCGGTCGGCATCGACGGTTCGCAGGACGGCGCGCACGGCAACGGCTTCGACCGGGTGAGCGCGTTCCAGGACGGCGTCGAGGGTGGCGCGGCGGCGTGCGCGGCGTACGCGAACGACCCGCCGTCGATCACGGAGTCCGCCTTCACCAGCCAGGCCGACTACGCGTCGGGCGGCGACATGGCGCTCGACGAGCTGGTCCCCGCGATCGAGAAGGCACTCGACGGCTACTGGTCGGACGCGGTCGGGACGAAGACGAGCGCGCCGACCCTGGTGTCGAGCACCAGCACGAGCGCGGGCGCAAGCTCGTGCGACGGCGGCACCGACGGCGGCGTCCTCGTCGACTCGGTCACCTACTGCCCGTCGTCGAACACCATCGTGTACGACCCTGCGACCCTGCGGGAGGCGAATTCGTCGGTCGGTGACTTCGGTGCTGCGCTGCTCCTCGCGACCGAGTGGTCGTCCGCGGTGCAACACGACCTCGGCGACGCGGTCGACACGTCCGCGGCACGACGCACGTCGACGTGCATGACGGGCGCGTTCACCGGCAGCCTCGACGGCTCCCGTCGCTCGAGCCGCACCGACGGCATCACGCTGTCGCCCGGCGACCTCGACGAGGTCGTGTCGATGCTCGTCGGCGTCAAGGCCGGCGACGACCGCGGGCGGGCGTTCGACCGGGTCGCCGCCTTCCGAGTCGGCTACACGAAGGGCGTCACCGCCTGCACCAAGCTCTGACGCGACCCCCCGTTATCGCGAACCAACAACCTCAACCGCGAACTGGCGTCAATTCGTCTGGATTATCCAGTCGAATTGACGCCAGTTCGTTGTCGTGGGGGTGGGGTCAGGAGACGCCGAGGCGGGCGGCGGTGGCGCGGTAGTCGGGGTCGTCGAGCACCTGCTCGGCGAGGCCCATGGCCTGGCCGAACACCTCGGGCGGCGCACCGGCCTGCATCCCACCGAGCAGCTCGACGCGGTCCTCGACGTTCATCGCCGGGAGCATGAGGCCGAGGGCGACGGCCGCGTCGTCGGGCGGGATGCTCGCGACGATCGCGGCGTCGATCGCCGCGAGCTCGTCGGGACCGATCGCGATCGACAGCGCGGGCGAGATCTCGAGCTCCTCGAACGACTGGTGACCGAGGTAGTCCGACGTGAACCCGGCCAGGCCGAGATACAGCTTGTGCACCAGGCGCCGGCTGTCGTCGCCGCGGCTGCGCGTCGCGTCGACGGCCTGGTCGGCGAGCACCTCGAGCTGGGCCATCTGGCACTCCAGCCAGCGGTGGTCGCGCACCACGATCGCCGCGAGCTGGGGCGCGTGCACCTCGATGAGGCCCTGGAGGAAGTCCTCTTCGTGCTCGGCGTGCGCCACGAGCAGCGACACCAGCCCGCGGAACCGGGTCGCGGTGGCAGCGACCGCGTCGGCGTCACCGGGGTCGACGGCGCCGGCCGCGCTCGTCACCGCGAACAGCTCCCGGCGGATGCCCTTGTGCACGTCGCGGTAGATGTCGAACTCGACCCGGTCGAGCTCCGCGGTCTCCACGGCCAGCTGCGTGATGGTGGTCTCGTCGGTCATCGTCATGGTCGCTCCCCTCTCTCGGGCTCCCGCTGGCCCGTCCGGCCCCCGCTCGGGCCCCCTTCGGTGCCGGGAGCACTCGCGGCCCGGCGTCTTCGACGATCATGGGGGAGCGCACGCGGCCCCGCTCCTGAAACCCGCGTGAGCAAACGCTAAGAATTCGCTACTTCACGCACCCGCGCCCGCCGCCTCCGTGGCGGAACGGCGAAGCGTCGCGGTGCAGAACGGCGCTCCGAGGGAGGGTTGTGCAGGTCGACGACGAGCTGGCGGCGTTCCTCGAGGTCGGCGGCTCCCTCATCGTGGCGACGGTCGACACCGACGGGCGCCCCGACGCCGCGCGGGCCTTCGACCTCCAGGTGCTGCCCGACCGGAGCCGGGTCCGGGTGCAGCTGGCGGTGGAGGCCACCACCGCGATCGCGAACGTCGACGCCGGCCGCTCCGTCGCGGTGACGGTGACAGAGGTGTTCACCGCCCGCTCGGTGCAGGTGAAGGGGCACGGCACGCCGACCACGCCGCCGAACGCTGCCGACACGGTGCACGGCGACCGCTACCGCGCCGAGTTCCTCGCCAACGTGGCCGAGGTCGAGCAGATCCCGATCGAGCTGCCACGCCGCCTCCTCCCCGAGCAGTTCGTCGCGTTCGAGATGGACATCGAGGAGATCTACGACCAGACCCCGGGGCCCAGCGCGGGCGCGCCCCTCGGAGGCGACGCATGACCGTGTCGCTGCGTGAGCTGCACCCGTGCTTCGAGGGAATGGTCCCCGCGGTGATCGCGACCGCCGCGGCCGACGGCACCGCCAACGTCACCCACCTCTCGAAGGTGCACCTCGTCGACGACGACCACGTCGCGCTGTCGAACCAGTTCTTCTCGAAGACGGTGCGCAACCTCGCCGAGAACCCGTACGCGTGCGTCCTCGTCATCGATCCCGAGACCTACACGGAGTACCGGCTCGAGCTGCGCTACGAGCGCACGGAACGACGCGGCCCCGTGTTCGACCGGTTGCACCGCGACGTGGAGGCGGTCGCCGCGCTCACGGGCATGCAGGGGGTGTTCAAGCTCCGCAGCGCCGACGTCTACCGGGTGGTGGCGCTCGACGTCATGCCGGTGTATGCCGACGTCCCCGAGGCGCCGGGCACATCGTGACCGCCGATCCCGCTCCGTTCGCGCAGCGCCTCGCCCACCTCAGCGCCACGCTCGGTCGCTGTCCCGACCTCGACACGCTCGTCAGCGCGGCGCTCGCGGGACTCGACGAG
>DASUMF010000274.1:0-3583 GCA_036277835.1 Acidimicrobiia bacterium | reverse complement strand
ACGTGTCGCACGACCCGCAGCGCCAGCCGCTGAACCTCAAGAAGTTCATTCGTGAGTTCGACGTACCCGTCATTGTCGGCGGCTGCGCGTCGTACTCCACCGCGCTGCACCTCATGCGCACCGGCTCGGCGGCGATCCTCGTGGGCGTCGGCCCGGGCCACGCGTGCACCACGCGTGGCGTGCTGGGCATCGGCGTGCCGCAGGCCACCGCGATCGCCGACGCCGCGGGCGCGCGCATCCGTCACCTCGACGAGACGGGTGTGTACGTGCACGTCATCGCCGACGGTGGGATGCGCACGGGCGGCGACGTCGCCAAGGCGATCGCGTGCGGAGCCGACGCGGTGATGATCGGCTCGCCCCTCGCACAGGCCTACGAGGCACCGGGTCGTGGCTACCACTGGGGCATGGCGACGTTCCACCCCACGTTGCCGCGGGGCGCGCGCGTGAACGCGGGCCGCAAGGCCACGCTCGAGGAGATCCTCACCGGGCCCGCGCACGAGAACGACGGCACGCTCAACCTGTTCGGTGCGCTGCGCACGTCGATGGCCACCACGGGCTACGAGACGCTCAAGGAATTCCAGAAGGCCGAGGTGATGGTCGCGCCGTCGCTGCAGACCGAGGGCAAGTCGCTCCAGCGCGCCCAGGGCGTCGGCATGGGTCGGTGACGACCGCCTCCGTGGCTGAACGGCGGTACCGCCTCCGTGGCTGAACGAATTGCGGAGCACGACCTCGTCCTGGTCGTCGACTTCGGGGCCCAGTACGCACAGCTGATCGCACGCCGGGTCCGCGAGGCGCACGTCTACTCCGAGATCGTGCCGCGGTCCACGCCGATCGCCGAGATGCTCGCCCGGAAGCCGCGCGGCATCATCTTCTCGGGTGGTCCGGCGTCGGTCCACGTCGACGGCGCGCCGAGCATCGATCCCGCGATCTACGACGCCGGTGTGCCGTTGCTCGGCATCTGTTACGGCGCGCAGCTCGTGGCGCAGCAGCTCGGCGGTCACGTGCGCGAGACCGGCGGTGGCGAGTACGGGCGCACCGCGCTCGCACGCGTCACCGACACGCCCTCGGTGCTCCTCGCCGGCGCGCCCGACGAGCAGCCGGTGTGGATGAGCCACGGCGACGCCATCGTCACGTCGCCGCCCGGCTTCGTGGTCACCGCCTCGTCGCCCGGTGCACCGGTTGCTGCGTTCGAGGACCGCGACCGTGCCGTGTTCGGCGTGCAGTTCCACCCCGAGGTCGCGCACACCGAACGTGGGCAGGCGATGCTCAAGGCCTTCCTGTTCGACGTGTGCGACTGCCGGCCCACGTGGACGAACTCGTCGATCATCGAGCAGGCCGTCGCCGAGATCCGGGAGCAGGTCGGTAGCGAGCGCGTGATCTGCGGGCTCTCGGGCGGGGTCGACTCCGCCGTGGCGGCCGCGCTGGTGCACAAGGCGATCGGCGATCAGCTCACGTGCGTGTTCGTCGACCACGGGATGATGCGCAAGGACGAGGGCGAGCAGGTGGAGGAGACGTTCCGCCGCCAGTTCCACGTCGATCTCGTGCACGTGAAGGCGGCCGACCGGTTCCTCGGCGCGCTCGACGACGTGATCGACCCCGAGCGCAAGCGCAAGATCATCGGCGAGCTGTTCATCCGGGTGTTCGAGGAGGCAGCGCGCGACCTCGCGCGAGACGGCGTCGATCCGCGGTTCCTCGTGCAGGGCACGCTGTACCCCGACATCGTCGAGTCGGGTGGCGGCGACAACGCGAACATCAAGTCGCACCACAACGTGGGCGGCCTCCCCGACGACATGGACTTCGAGCTGGTCGAGCCGCTGCGTCACCTCTTCAAAGACGAGGTGCGCGCGGTGGGCGAGGAGCTCGGGCTCCCCGAAGACATCGTGTGGCGCCAGCCGTTCCCGGGGCCCGGCCTCGCGGTGCGCATCATCGGCACCATCACGCCCGAGCGCCTCGAGATCCTGCGCCAGGCCGACGCGGTCGTCGTGGAGGAGATCCGGCGCGCGGGCCTCTATCGTGAGATCTGGCAGAGCTTCGCGGTGCTGCCTGCGGTACGGACCGTCGGCGTGATGGGCGACGGTCGCACGTATGAGTATCCGATCGTGATCCGCGCGGTCACCTCCGACGATGCCATGACGGCCGACTGGGCACGCATCCCGGCCGACGTGCTCGAGCGGATGGCGTCGCGGATCATCAACGAGGTGCCCGGTGTGAACCGGGTGGCCTACGACATCACGAGCAAGCCACCCGGCACCATCGAGTGGGAATAGGGCGAGAGGGAACAGGGGAGATCGAGATCATGGGATTGCGTTCGGAGCTGCACGAGACCGCCCGCGCGTTGGTCGCGCCGGGCAAGGGCATCCTCGCGGCCGACGAGAGCAGCGGCACGATCAAGAAGCGCTTCGACTCGATCGACGTCGAGTCGACCGAGGACAACCGACGTGCGTACCGCGAGATGCTGTTCCGCACCGCGGGCGCGGCCGACCACGTGTCGGGCGTGATCCTCTTCGACGAGACGATCCGCCAGAAGGCGGCCGACGGCACGCCGCTGGTGGAGGTGCTCGAGAAGCAGGGCGTGATCCCGGGGATCAAGGTCGACGCCGGCGCCAAGCCGCTCGCGTTCTCCGAGGGTGAGACGGTCACCGAGGGTCTCGACGGGCTGCGCGAGCGACTGGCCGAGTACCGCGAGCTCGGGGCCCGGTTCGCCAAGTGGCGCGCGACGTACTCGATCGACACCGCGTCGAAGGGCGGCTCCGTGCCCGAACGGCAGGGCGGCCGTCGGCCCACTGCGTACTGCCTCGACGTGAACGCGCACGCGCTGGCGCGCTACGCCGCGCTGTGCCAGGAGGCGGGCATCGTCCCGATCGTCGAGCCCGAGATCCTGATGGACGGCGACCACACCATCGACGAGTCGTTCACGGTCACCACCCGCGTGCTCGACGAGGTGTTCCGCCAGCTGGTCGACCAGCGGGTGATCCTCGAGGGGATGTTGCTCAAGCCCAACATGGTGTTGTCGGGCTACGACTGCGCCGAGCAGGCGTCGGTCGAGTCGGTGGCCGACCACACGGTGCGCTGCTTCCGCCTCACCGTGCCGGCCGCGGTGCCTGGGATCGTGTTCCTGTCGGGTGGCCAGAGCGACGAGCTCGCCACCGCACACCTGAACGCGATGAACCAGCTCGGCCCGCACCCGTGGGAGCTCAGCTTCTCGTACGGGCGCGCGTTGCAGGCGCCGGCGCTGAAGGCGTGGAGTGGCAAGCCCGACAACGTCGCCGCCGGGCAGGCCGCGTACCTCAAGCGCGCCCGCCTCAACGGTGCCGCGCGCGACGGCTCGTACACCGACGCCATGGAGGCCGCGAGCTAGGACCCTCGCCGGTGCGCGCACTGGTGCAACGGGTCACCGAGGCGCGGGTGCGGATCGACGGCGAGGTGGTCGGCGAGATCGAGCGCGGGCTGTGCGTGCTCGTAGGTGTCACGCACACCGACGATGACGCCGTCGCACGCAAGCTGGCCGACAAGGTCTGGGGCCTGCGGATCTTCGCCGACGATGCCGGCTCCGTGCCTGAACGGCGAAGCGGGGTCATGAACC
>DASUMF010000273.1:0-5297 GCA_036277835.1 Acidimicrobiia bacterium | reverse complement strand
CGACAAGGCGCTCCTCAAGATTTTCGTCGACTACGAAGAGTCGGGGCAGAGTGAGGTACCCCCGGAGATCCGCGACGTGTTCGGTGCCTGCCGGTAGGACAAGAGCGTGAAGATGAAGCCCTGACCGAGGAATTCAGCAACACGCGGCTTTCGCTACGATTCGCGAATGCGCACTCGAGCAATCGCCCTGGTCCTCGTCGGAATCCTCATCATCGTCTCCGACACCCTCGACGCGATCGGCGACGGCCTCAGCGCCTGGAACGTCGTCACCATCGCGCTGGGCGTGTTCCTGCTCGTGAGCGGACTCCTCGACCTCCGCCGCCTCGCCGGCGCGGAGAGCCCCAGCCGGGCCGCGTAGCGCGGCACCGATCCGGCCTCCCCCGCGAGCCGCCTCTCCGTCGGTCGGTCAGTCGTCGGTGAGGGGAAGGTCGCCGTCGGTCGCGTCCACGCCGCCGTGTGCGTCGCGGTTCGCTGCGGGCCCGTGCCCCTCGAGGAGGACGATCGCGAACAGCCCCGCCGCGAGCACCGCGAGCTGCGATGCCGGCTCGAGCGACGAGACTGCGACCAGGCCGACCATCGTCACGGCCACGGTCACGAGCCGCGCCACCAGGACGCGGCCCGACGCGCGCCAGTAGGCGAAGGCCGAGAAGCCCACGAACAGCGTCGCCGCCACACCGAGTGCGGCGACGACCTTCCCCGGCGGGACATGAGCAGGGTGGTGCACGATCTCCTCGAGTGCCACCGCGAAGGCGATGATCACGCAGACCAAGGGGAAGTGCCCCAGGCTGAACGCGTCGCGTGCCACCGCGCCGACCTCGGTGGGATCTGTCGACGCGAGTCCGTGCTCGAGACCCTCCTTCAACCAGCCGAAGTACGTCCACCAGAGGAGCCCCGCGACGACCAGTGCCGCGATCACGTCGACGATCAGCGCGCCGGTGCGGGGCTCCGCGCTCACCGCGGCCGCCGCGACGATCAACGACTCCCCGAGGGCGATGATCACGAACAGCCCGTGTCGTTCGGAGAAGTGCGCGGGCGCGATGTCCCACTCCTGGCCGGCGCCGCCACGGGCCGCCGCGAACAGGTCAGCGGCGATCGCGGCCAGCCAGATCCAGTTGCGCGCCGGCGGATCCACACATCCTCCGAGCAGCACCAGCGCCAGCCCGACCAGCGACAGCGCCGCCCATCGGAACACCGTGCCCTGGCTCGTGCCGCCCCGCTCGTAGTCGATCCGCACCTGGAGCCCGAGGCCGAGGAGCCGCACCACGAGGTACGGGATCACGAACCAGAACACCTCGTCGCCGAAGGCCCGGGTGGCCGACGCGGCCATGAGGAACGCCGCGCCGGTCGCCACCAGCGTCACGATGCGCACGGCGTCGTGGTTCGTGTCGGCGGGGTTGAGCGTCCACGTGAACTGCGTCCACGCCCACCAGATCAGCCAGAAGAGCAGCAGCGACCGGGCGATCCCGGTCCACGTGAGGTTCGCGGCGGTCAACGACGTCACCTGGGTGACCGCGAACACGAAGACGAGGTCGAAGAACAGCTCGACGAACGTGACCGCCTGCGCCTGCGGCGCGTGCAGCCGACGCTTCGGCGTGGGGCTCACCCGGTCGGTCCGAAGCGCTCGACCCGGATCCGATCGACGCCGACTCCCGCCGACGCGAGGAGATCCGTCGCGGCATTGCAGAACGACGTGCCGCCGCACACGAACGCGGTCGCGTCGGGCATCACGAAGGGTGCGAGGTCGTCGACGCGCAGCCGCCCCGGTGCGCGTGCGCTCCCGGGGGGCGCCTCACGCGTGTACACGACGGTGACGCCGTCGCCGAGCAGCTCATCGCGGTAGTACAGATCGTGGGGCGTGCGCACCGACACCACGAGGTGCACCAGGTCAGGGCGGCCGAGCGCGCGCGCGTGACGCAGCATCGCGGCGAGCGGCACCACCCCCGAACCCCCACCCACGAGCAGCGCCCGCCCCTCACCCGGCCACACGAACCATCCGCCGATCGGGCCGCGCACCTCGAGCTCGTCGCCGGGCTCCACCACCTCGTGGAGGAACGTCGACACCTCGCCGTCGTCGAGCCGCTCGACGGTGAGCTCGATCTCGCCGCTGCCGTCGGGCGCTGAGGCGACCGAGTAGGAGCGGGATGCGGTGTAGCCGTCGGGCGCGGTGAGCCGCACCACGTAGTGCTGGCCAGCCAGTTGACGGGTCGGCACCTCCAGTGCGAGCCGGATCGTCTTCGCGCGGGGTGTCTCGTCGGTGAGGGAGAGCACCCGCGCGGTCTGCCACCCACCGGTCGGTGCGCTCCCCCTCCCTGGCAGGACTTCGGGCTCGTTCTCGGGCACGTTCTCAGGCACCGAGTCAGTCGCCCTGGTAGCGCTGTTCCAACCAGGGATCCCCCCGGTCGTGATAGCCGTTCTGCTCCCAGAACCCGGGCTCGTCGTGGTCGAGCACCCGGAGGCCCGCCACCCACTTCGCGCTCTTCCAGAAGTAGAGGTGTGGCACGAGCAGGCGGGCCGGCCCACCGTGGTCACGTGGCAGTGGCTCGCCGTCGGCCTCCCACACGACCCACGCCTTGTGGTCGCGCACGTCGGCCAGCGGGAGGTTGGTGGTGTAGCCGGTGTGTGACACCGCCAACACATGGGTGGCTTCCGGACGTGGTCGCGCGATGTCGAGCAACGTGTCGACCGACACGCCGCGGAACGTCATCCCGAGCTTCGACCAGGTCGTGACGCAGTGGATGTCGCCTTCGTACGTCGAGCCGGGGAGGGCGTGGATCTGGTCCCATGTCCACGTGGTCTCGACCTCGACCTCACCTTCGATCGCGAACGTCCACGTGTCGGTGGCCAGCGTCGGCGTCGCCTCCGCGGTGAGCACGGGCCACTGCGTGCCGGTGTCGTATTGCCCGGGTGGGAGACGCGCGTCGCGCGCTCGACCGCGACCGGTGAACCCTCGCGTGAATTTCGCCACCGCCAGCTCCCTGCGCTCGTGAGCACTCGGAAGGCGCAGTGTCGCGCGCGGACCGCGGCCGGCGCAGCCCCGAGCCTCAGTCGTCTGCTGCGCTGAGCGCCGCGTCGAGTCGTGCGGTGAGGTAGCGCCGCTCGGGCGCCGACGGCCCGAGCGCGAGCGCAACGCGATACGCGTCCGCTGCCTCTCCGTGGCGACCGAGCCTTCGCAGGAGGTCGGCGCGCGTCGCGGGAAGGAGGTGATAGCCCGCGAGCGCGCCGGAGCGGTCCAACTCGTCGAGCACCGGGAGCGCTGCCTCCGGTCCGCGAGCCATCGCGACCGCGACGGCGCGATTCAGCGCGACGACCGGCGTCGGGGTCATGCGCACCAACTCGTCGTAGAGCGCCGCGATCTCCTCCCAATCGGTGGCAGTGGCATCGGCAGCCGACACGTGGCACGCCATGATCGCGGCTTGCACCTGGTAGGGGCCCGGTCGGCCGTAGCGGAGTGCGGCGTCGAGCGACGCGAGCCCCACGTCGATCATCGAGCGGTCCCACAGGGTGCGGTCCTGGGCCTCGAGCGTGATCAGGTCACCGGATGCGTCGGTGCGCGCGGCGCGGCGGGCGTCGTGGAGCAGGAGCAGCGCCAGCAGCCCTCGCGCTTCGGGCTCGTCGGGCATGAGCACCACCAAGGTACGAACGAGCCGTACCGCCTCGGCACACAGGTCGACGCGCACGAGGTCGTCGCCGCCCGACGCCGCGTAGCCCTCGTTGAACAGCAGCGAGACCACACCGAGCACGGCGTGGAGCCGGTCGGGCAACACGTGCGCGGGTGGCACCCGGTATGGGATGCCGGCGTGGCGGATCTTGCGCTTGGCCCGCACGAGCCGTTGCGCCATCGTCGCCTCCGACACGACGAAGGCCCGGGCGATCTCGTTGGTGGTCAACCCGGCGAGCGTGCGGAGCGTGAGCGCGACCTGCGCGTCGAGGGCGAGCGCAGGGTGACAGCACGTGAAGATCAGCCGGAGGCGGTCGTCGGCGATGCCCGCGTCGTCGAACTCGGCGAGGCCTGCATCCACGTTGGCCGGATCGAGCGGATCGTCAGCTCCATGCGAAGCACCCGACGCCATGGCGATCTCCTCGAGCTTCCGCGCGCCGGTCGCGGCGCGACGCAGTCGATCGACCGCGCGGTTGCGGGCCGTGGTCGTCAGCCACGCGCCGGGGTTGCGCGGGACGCCCTCGCTCGGCCAGTGCTCGAGCGCCGCGGCGAAGGCGTCCTGCGCGCAGTCCTCGGCGAGATCCCAGTCGCCCGTGGTCCGGATGAGCGAGGCGACGATGCGCCCCCACTCGTCGCGGAACGCGGATGCCAGCGCGACCTCCGTCGCGTGGACGCCCTCGTCGAGGGCGCCCGAATCGTGGCCGCGGCGGGATGCCGCTACATCTCCCAGATCGGCCGCACTTCGATCGTCCCGAAGCGTGCGCCCGGGATCTTGGCCGCGATCTCCACCGCCTCGTCGAGGTCCTTGCAGTCGACGAGGTAGAAGCCGCCCATCTGCTCCTTGGTCTCGGCGAACGGGCCATCGGCGGTGAGCACTTCCCCGTCGCGCACCTGCACGGTGGTGGCGTCGGTCGTCGGGTAGAGGCGCTCGCCGCCCTGGAGCACCCCGCGGCTGCCCATCTCCTCGCCGAAGGACACGTACTCGTTGTGCATGGCCTCGGCCTCGGCCGGACTGGCCGCCGCCATGGCGCTCTCGTCGGTGCAGATCAGCAATGCGTATCGCACGGTGCTTCCTCCTCGATCTCGTGTGGCTCGATCTCGTTTGGCGCGATCCCGGGTGGGTTCACCAGTACGACGAACGGAGTGCCGGCGGATCGACAGCTCAGGCCAAGAATCTTGCGCGCAGTCCCTCGCCGCTCACGGCGCGTACTCGAGTGCTCCGTCGGGGCGACGGGCGAAGCGGGTCGGGTCGTGGCCGTGGACGGGCTCCTCCGAACGCCACGGCCACCCGCCGAAGCCGGTGGCGCGGTAGTCCGCGACGGCCTGCTCGATCCCCGCGTCGTCGTTCATCACGAACGGGCCGTGCTGGGTGACGGGCTGGCCGATCGGCCGGCCCTGGAGCACCAGGATCTCGGCTGCCTCGTCGGCCGACAGCTCGAGCGCCACGTCGCTGTGCACGACCGCACCCGTGGCGATGCCGAGCGGCTCGTCGCCCACGTGCACGTCACCGCCCTCGAACGAGTACAGGGTGCGCACGGTCGACGGATGGCGACAGGGCGGCAGGGTCACCGAGGCGCCGCCGTCGAGGTGCACGTGCCAGATCGCCACCTCGTGCTCAGGACGCGCCGCCCACGAGCTC
>DASUMF010000272.1:0-3041 GCA_036277835.1 Acidimicrobiia bacterium | reverse complement strand
TGGATCCGTACGCGACGTTGGTCGCCGCGGGCTGCTGACGCCCGCGGCGACCGAACGTCAGCTGCTCGGCGACGCCCCGGAGCGGTCGGCACCGAAGCGGTCGTAGTAGGACCGCTCGTCGTCGTGGTACGTCGACTCGTCACTCCGGTGACGGTCGGCGTCGTAGTCGGGGGCCGACTTCACCTCGTCCTTGGTCATCGCCACGAACACCTTCTCGTCGTCGGCGTCGAGCGCGGTGACGACACCGGCGGGGATGAGGCGCTTCTTGCCGAAGATCCAGAACCCAGTGTCGACGACGAGGCACCCGGCGCCGTTCTCGTAGGTGGCCTCGTCGATCTTGCCGATGTGCTCGCCGTCGACGGACTCGACATCCCAGCCCGTGACGGTCGGCGCCTCGGTGACGATGTCGGCGCGATACACGTAGATGTCCATGGCAAGCCTCCGTGGCCTCGTCGGTACGGTCGCCTGCTCCTCCCTGCCCCTCGGGATACCCGCAGACCTACGATGAGAACACCTCCCCGGCACGTCAAGGAGCCTGTGATGCGAGCCACCGACCAGCTCCCCGAGTCCCCGCGTTGGCAGGGGATCAACCACCTCGCCCTCGTCACTCCCGACATGGACGCGACGGTCCGCTTCTATGCGGGCACGCTCGGGATGCGCCTCGTGGCCACCACGATGGCGGGCCCGATGCGCCACTACTTCTTCGAGATGGCGCCGGGGAACACGATCGCGTTCTTCGAGATCCCGGGCGCGGAGACGTTCGCGAAGCCTGCGGGTGGTCCGACCGACCGTGCGATCCAGCTCGACCACCTCTCGTTCGACGTTCCCGACGAGCACGCGCTCGAGATGCTGCGCAAGCGCCTGCTCGCCGCCGGCTCGGAGGTCACCGAGGTCGTCGACCACGGCTTCATCCGCTCCGTGTACTTCACCGACCCCAACGGCATCGCGCTGGAAGCGTCGTGGTGGGTCGTCGACGGCACCGGCCGTCCGAGTGACTACGACGACGGGGAGCTGTTCTCCGACCCGAACCCGGTGCCCGCGGTGGTCGAGCTGCGTGGCGGCGGCGTCGACGCCCTCCCGGAGACCAAGCTCACCTGACTCCCCGGTGCTTTGGCGTCGACAGCGCGTAGATATCACGCGGTAGCGACGCCAAAAGCAGAGAGGGTGAAGGGCTCAGGCGGCGGCGAGCTCCGCCTGGTGGTCGCGCTCGGCGGCGTCGGTGTGGTTGCGGGCGCGGATCATCATCCCGCCGAGCACGAGCGTGCCGAGCAGCGTGGCGACGCCTCCGATGGCGAGGCCGTAGCGCGGGCCGAACTCCTGGCTGATCCATCCGACGAACGGTCCACCGATGGGCGTGCTGCCGAGCACCGCCATCAGGTACACCGACATCACGCGGCCGCGCATCTGCGGGTCGGCGCGCAGCTGCACCATCGTGTTCGTCGTGGCCATGAAGACGATCTGGAACCCGCCCACCGCCGCGATGAGGAGCACGAACACGATCAACGTGGGTGCAAGCGACGCGACGATGATCGCCGCACCGAACCCGATGCCCGCGCCGAACAGGAGCCGCTCGTTGGGGTCGGCGCGGTGGGCGAGGAACAACCCGCCGAACAGCGCGGGGATGCCCATGGCGATGGTGAGGATGCTGTAGGTGTCGGCGTTGCCGTCGAAGGTGATCTTGGCGATGAGCGGCAACACGACCGGGAAGTTGATGGCGAGCGTGCCGACCACGACCGTGAGCGTGAGGAGCAGCCGCAGCTCTGAGGTGCGCCAGATGTAGCGCAGGCCGGCGCGGATCTGACCCTTGTCGCGTGCGACGAGCGGGCCGCGGTGCAACTTGTGCGGATCCATCAGGGTGAGGGCCACGATCACCGCGACGAACGACGCCGCGTTCACCAGGAAGCACGGGCCGGTGCCGATGACGACGATGAGCACGCCGGCGATGCTCGGGCCGATGATCCGGGCGATCTGGAACATGGTGCTGTTGAGCCCGACCGCGTTGGGCAGATCCTCCGGCATCACCAGCTCGGAGACGAACGCGAGCCTGGTGGGGTTGTCGATCGACTGCGCGATGCCGAACAGCAGCACCAGCACGTAGACCATCCACAGCTGCACGACGCCGGTGATCACGACGAGGCCGAGCGCGAGCGCGATCGCACCCATGACGGTCTGCGTGACGCGCAACATCGTGCGCTTGTCGAATCGGTCGGCGAGCACCCCACCCCACGCGCCGAGGAGCAGTGAAGGAAGGAACTGCAGCGCGAGGACGAACCCCACTGCGAAGCCGCTGTTGTCGGAGAGGTCGAGCACGAGCCAGCCGAGCGCGATGGTCTGCATCCACGTGCCGATGAGCGACGTGCCCTGGCCGAAGAAGTACAGCTTGTAGTTGCGGGTGCGGAGCGATCGGAACGTCGTGTTCGCGAAGTTGCGTGCGGAAACCATGGTCAGTCGTCTTCGAGGATGCGTTCGAGGAGGGTGACGGCGGCCGCGAGCGTCGCGCGCTCGTCGTCGGTGAAGCGGGCCACGCGCTCGGCGAGGAACGCGTTGCGACGGGTGCGCATGAGCGCGAGCACCTCGGCGCCGGCCGGGGTGAGCTCGACGCGCGCGACGCGGCGATCGGCTGCATCCACTCGACGCGTGACGAAGCCCTGCTCCTCCAGCTTGGCCACGATGCGGGTCATGCTCGGGGGCTGCACCTGCTCGATGGCGGCGAGCTCGCCGAGCGTGAGTGGACCGCTGTTCTCGACCGTGGCCAGTGCCGCGAGACGGGAGGCGGTGAGGTCGTCGCCCTTGGTGATCGCCTCCTGGCGGGCCCGCCGGTGCACCCGGGCGAGGGCGAGGCGCAGGTGCGAGGCCAGGCCGGCCGGGGAGGTGTCGAGCGCCGCGGTGGCGGTCGGCGCGGGTGCTGCGGGCGGCGTCATGCCCGATAGTTTACCAGACTAATTAGCCATGCGAAAGATCTGTGTGGGTACCCGAGGCGCCCGTCAGCGGGTCCCGACGGTGATGGTGACGGTCGAGCCCTCCGGGGCCTGACCACCCAC
>DASUMF010000271.1:0-3040 GCA_036277835.1 Acidimicrobiia bacterium | reverse complement strand
TCGGCAGCACCGCCGAGGTCGGGCGCAACGGCGAGATCGCCGCGTACAAGGTCAACTGCAGGCTCTCGTTCGTGGTCGACAGCGCACGCATCGACGTCGGCGACGATCTCGACGACGACGACACGCCGTCCGAACGCGAGCTCGTCGCCGGTGGCGCCATCACCGAGACCGATCTCGCGATGGGTGGACGCATGCCCGACGCGACGTCGTGAGTCCGCCCTGATCCCGACTCGGCCTCAGATCCGTCGGGTGCGGCCCTCCCAGTACGGTGCGCGCAGGTGGGCCTTGCGCACCTTGCCGTTCGGATCGCGTCCGATGCTCTCGACGAAGTCGATCTGCTTCGGGCACTTGAAGTGCGCGATCCCGTCGCGGCACCACGCCACCAGCTCACGGCCGAGAGCGTCGTCCGCCGCGACCCCTGACGTGACCTCCACGACACCGCGCACCTGCTCACCCCACTCGTCGTCCGGCACACCGATCACCGCAGCGTCGCGCACCGCGGGGTGTTCGAGGAGACGCGCTTCCACCTCGGCGGGGTAGATGTTCACGCCACCCGACACGATCACCTCCGCTTGGCGGTCGCACAGGAAGAGGTACCCGTCGTCGTCGAGGTAGCCGATGTCGCCGACGGTGAAGAGGCCGTCACGCCGCTGCTCGTCGGTCTTCGCGGGGTCCTGGTGGTATTCGAACTCCCAGAGCGTCTGTGAGAGGAACACGAGTCCCTGGTCGCCCGGCGCGCACTCCGCGCCCTGCTCGTCGAGGATCCGCACCGTCACCCCCGGCGACGGTCGCCCGACGGTGCCGGGGCGTTCGAGCCACTCCTCGGCGGTCACGGTGGTGCCGGCGCCTTCGGTCGCCGAGTACGACTCGGTGATGATCGGGCCGAGCCACTCGAGCATCCGGAACTTGAGCTCGACGGCACACGGCGCCCCGGCGTGGCTCACCGCGCGCAGCGACGAAACGTCGGCGGCCGCGCGCGTCGCGTCGGGGAGCGCGAGCAGCCGATGGAACATCGTGGGCACCATGCTCACGTGCGTGACGCGGTGACGATCGACGAGCTCCAGCCAGCGCTCGGGCGTCCAGCGTTGCATCAGCACCAGCACGGCGCCCGCGTCGAGCGCGATCGCGGCGTTCGCGATCGGTGCTGCGTGGTAGAGGGGTCCGCCCACGAGGTGCACCGCGTCGTTCGACGGTTCGAACGGCGCCGGCTGGACCAGGCCGATGCCGCTCAACAGCCCGATGTCGTCGGGGTCGACGGCGCTGAAGCGCTTCCGTACGCCTTTGGGCTTGCCCGTGGTGCCCGACGTGTAGAACATGATCTGTCCAGCGCGCCGGTCGACCAGCGGATCGCTCGCGTGACCGGCGCCGACCTCGTCGAACGCGCGAAAGCCGTCGCGCGGCGCGGTGCAGAACCGCAGCTCCGGTCGCACGCCGGCGGCGTCGGCTGCCGCTTCAACGGCGGTGGCACCCACGGCGTCGGCCACCAGTACGCGGGCGTTGGAATCGCCGAGGACGTACGCGATCTCGGCGGCGGTGAGGTGCCAGTTCACGATCACCAGGACCACGCCGATCTGCACGGTCGCGGCGTACACGGCGAGCAGGTCGACGGAGTTCTGCATGACCACGGCCACCGTGTCACCCACGCCGATGCCCGCGGCGCGCATGCCCCGCGCGACCCGATTGGCGGTGTCTGCCAGCTCGCCGTAGGTGACGACGCGGCCGTCGGGGTCGATCACCGCGGTGCGCGCGGGCTCGCGTTCCGCAACGGCGAAGAACCCGCTCGTGGCCATCGGACGTCGGCGCGCGCTCAGTACTTCGTGCTCTGCTCGAAGATCCGGCGTGGGTTGTCGACGAGCATCGTGGTGATGTCGGCATCGCTGACCCCCGCCGCGCGCAACAACGGGAGCACGTCACGGCTGATGTGGCAGTAGTGCCAGTCCTCCTGCCGCCGGATGGCGCCGGGCGGGAACCAGTCGTTCGCGCACGACGCGTCGTGGGAGAGCACCATGCGATCGGCGTGCCCGCGCTCGCAGAGGGTGGCGACGGTCTCGACGCGGGCTTCCTTGGAGAGGATGCCGTAGATCCCGAACCGGTCCATGCCGAGGTACGAGCCGCGCTCGATCAGCGCTTCGAGGTATTCGAGGTCGGCGGTGTCACCGCTGTGCCCGATGATCACGCGTGAGAGATCGACTCCTTCGGCCTCGAACACGTCTTGTTGCTCGAGCCCGCGCTTGGTCGCCGCATGCGTGTGGGTGGAGATCGGCACGCCGGTCTGCAGGTGCGCGCGCGCCACCGCGCGCAGTGTCGCTTCCACGCCGGGCGTCACGCCCGGCTCGTCGGTCGCGCACTTGAGGATCCCCGCCTTGATGCCGGTGTGCGCGATGCCGTCGGTGATGTCGGACACGAACCACTCGGTCAGGAGATCGGCTGGGTGCACCTGCCCGACGCCGGCGCGGAGGTTCACGAACGTCGCCAGCTCGTTGAACGTGTAGTAGCCGGTTGCCACGACGATGTTGAGCGCGGTCTGCTCGGCCACGCGAGCGAGCAGCCGGATGTCGCGCCCCAACCCGACGACCGTGAGGTCGACGATCGTCCCCACCCCCGCGTCGACGAGCTCGTTCAGGCGCGTCACGGCGGCGGCGACCTCGCGGTCCTCGTCGAAGCCGACGACGTCGGGGTAGTTCACATGGAACTCGTGACTCAGGACGAACACGTGCTCGTGCATCAGCACGGATCCGAGTGCATCGGTGCGCACCGGACCACGCGCGGTCTCGACGGTCGTCACTTCGTTCCCCCCGGTGTGGTCGTCGGCCCATGCTCGCACCGCAGTCGCGCACGCGCCAGACCAGGCTGGTCGGCATCTGACGAGGAGTGACGGCGCTCCGTAGGATGCCGCGCATGAGCGATTCCGTCGTCACCCAGGACACCCCGTTCGTCCCTGAGGACGACACCTACCACCGCCTCTCCGACGACCCGTTCGAGACCGAGACCACGTGGTGGTCGCTGAACGTCGCCGAGCGCCGGATCGGGTCGTGGCTGC